>NZ_JACKZU010000471.1:0-5707 GCF_014222165.1 Nostoc sp. 2RC | reverse complement strand
GTGTGGGAGGTGTGGGAGGTGTGGGAGGATGTGGAAGAAATCTTTCCCCCCACACTCCCCACACTTCCCCATCTTTCCATCTCCCCTTTCCCCTTTACCCTTTCCCTTTAACCTTTAACCTTTTCCCCATCTCCCCATCTCCCACCTGCGGAAAGCTAAAGCTACATCTCCCGTATTGCCTATGTCCTCAAAAAATAGCAGGGTAGCACAGCTAAGTGTGCTACCCTACTGTGGTCTATTCAAGTATCGATCGCTGTAAATTTAAACCAGTCTCAAATCAGAATAATTTGCCAACACATCATCTGATGTCAGGGTGTCGCCTTGGGCTTGGGGAGTCCAAAGAACTTCAATTGCTAGCAGTCTATCGCTGGGGATACTACCAATTTGCCGCAGGACTTGACGCAAATCATCTGCGCTGTTGATTTGTGGAATTTCAGATTTTCCTAGTGTCGCCGCTAATAAGGTGACGATAATATATTCACCTGGGCCTTCGCTAATTAGACGGGTAGGGTTGTCAATTTCTTCAGCTGGGGGTAAAGCTTCTTTGGCTAAGGCTGCTCTGAGTTGGTTGTTGACGTTAGTGAGAGTTTCTTCGCTAAATTTGCTGCGTTCTGCTAATGATAAGCGGTTGAACTGAGCTTCAGCTGAATTTAATCTGGCTTGTTGAGTTTCACCACCTGCGTATACCCAATACTCTGGATGGCGTAGTAAAGCTAAACTGGCTTCTTGGAGTATTTCTGCTCTTCCTTCTGGGGAGTTGGTATCAGCAGTTTCAGCAATGTGGTTGAGTTCATTTTGCAAACCACGAGCTTGAGCTAATAAGCCTACTTGCAAACGAGTTACGGAAACTGGAGAACTGGTGGTGTAGTCTGCTTGTTGTGTTTCACCACTGGAAGCGCGACGGAAGCTTTGTACTAGGAAATTAGCGATCGCTATAAATATTAAAATCCCAAATATACTACCAAATCCGCCTCCGATTCCCCAAAAAGGAATTAAGAAGGGAAAGCCAAAACCACCACTGGGATAATATCCACCACCGGGATAATATCCGCCTCCACCTGGAGGTGCGTATGTACGCGGTGTATAGGTACGGCTAGAAGGTACTCTAAATGAACCACCGCCAATTCTTCCGCCACTAGCAGCTAAAGCGCCGTCGGCGTGACTCAAAGCCAATGTCAACACCAGGCTGAGGGCTAAGAAGGTTTTTACTAGCGGTTTGATGGTTTGTCGTAGTTTTTTATGCATAATACAATCGCTTCAAAAACGGAATTTTTTATGATTTTTCCCTCTGTTATTGGGATTTTTGTGGTGTGTAACTCATACTAGCCCGTAACAACCTTTGCCATTTGTAGCATTCACTTTTATTTGCTACACATTCACTTTACCGCGTTAGATCTTCGCTATGTAGCGATCGCAGGGGGGATTTCTCTACAGGAGAACCGTACCTTAAGATATGTTCTTAATTAGAGAAATTGGCGATGGAGAATTCAACAATCCTAAATTTAAATTTTGAAAAATATCTTTGGTGAGTATTGACGCTTGAATGTCAATAGCTTCTACTAAGATTTAACAAATTATTTAGGATTGCTATTGTTGCTATTTTTTCGACTAGCACTTCCTGACTACAGTTTTGAATTATACAGATGATTTGAAATTTTAGTAATTATTTTGACTGATGTTTATAATACTTGGCGCTAATATTTTCTTTTAATCGCCTAATTTTTGTAAAAAATTACACACAAATATTCACAGCTTTCAAGTAAAAACATATTTCATTTACCTAGTAAAGAATCACCAATTCCTGGCCATAACCGTTAACCCTTAAGTTTCACAGTCAACACTCAAAGGCATCTTGGCATTCTGGCACAACTGTGGAGACGATTTCAGATATTCTGTTAAACGTAGCTAAATTTCCAAATTTTCGCCACGGTCGCTTGTGGAGCGATTTAGCTGCAAGGGATAGCTTCATAATCTATTGTTGACGAAGTATAAAAATTCTCAAGTGATGAGAAATCTGTTAAATGAAATCAAATATACACAAATAAAACCTAATATTACTGGCTAAGATTTTCAAATCAGCTTAGAATTTATCTACTGGATTCGTGAGAAGAACAAACAAAAATTATTCTGGATTGGAAAATCGTCTCAATTGTAAATAAATACAAAAAACATTTAAAAATCGAGTTTTTAAGTTGATTATGGAACATATTTCTCAACTCACAGCCCAAATTAGAGACGAAACTGCACATCCGGATATTCTGGTTATATCCAGAATCTTCTTACCGAAACAAGCTGTCATTGGGGAATATATCTACAATCGTTGTCTGCAAGATCCAGAACGAGTGATTGTGTTGACAGCTGGTTGCTCAGGAGATAAAGTATTCGATGAAAATCAACAGTTTCCTATATATCGCTGGTATTATCCAAAATACTGGCAAAGTGGTTGTCTAGGAAGTCTTATCAAGCCGTTGGTGAATATTGTCTGCTCGTTTGTGCTAGCAATTAGACTTTATTTTCGCTATCACTACCGTTATATTGAGTGGGGCCACGGCTATGATTTTCCTTCAGTGTTGCTGTTGAGCTATTTGTTACCAATTCGCTTTTTTATCTATCTGCATGGTAACGATTTAGTGGTTCCGTTACATAATCCGGTGTGGCGATCGCTATTCAAATTAACACTTCGTAGAGCTGAAGGCATTGTTTGTAACAGTTCTTATACACTAAACTATCTCAGAAGTGCCTTGCGCTTAGAAACACCAACTTATGTCATCAACCCAGTAATCAGACCAGAAAAATTTGGCAATGGCGCAACTTTAGCTAGTCTAGACGATTTACGCCTGCAAGTGCGTCAAAGTTACAACATTCCCGAAACAGCAATAGTTATTCTCTCCGTAGGAAGGTTAGTAAAACAGAAAAGCTTTGAGAACGTGATTGATAACATTCCACTATTGCTAACTTTTGGGGTAGATGTCCACTATATAATTTGCGGTCAAGGGCCTTGTGAGTCAGAACTCAAATGTCTCGCACATCGCTTGCGAGTAAATAAACGAGTCCACTTTGCTGGATATGTACCAGAAAAGGAATTAGCTGGTTATTATGCAGCTTGTGACATATTTGCCATGCTGAGTTTATTGGATACAAAACATAATCACATAGAAGGTTTTGGTATCGTTTATTTAGAAGCAAGTTACTTCGGTAAACCTGTAATTGCTCCTCGTTTGGGTAGTGTTTTAGACACAGTTAAACACGAGGAAAATGGCATACTTGTGAATCCTAATTCTGGTTACGACGTTTTTCAAGCCTTTAATCGGTTGTGCAAAGACCCACAGCTACGAGAACAACTTGGTCGCAAAGGCAAAGAATTAGCTAATCGTAGAACTCTTCATCGTTCGCTGTACAAATCAGAGACAAAAAACACAATTTTGTAAGATTAATTAACGCCTCACTTAATAAATTTTCACAGAATTCAATTGAATTGCTGAACAGATTTTTCAAATCGTTCAGCATATTTGATATTAGGGATAGAAAATTATAAACAAGATTAATCATTTCTTCTTTATAAAATCCAATACTGTAGAATAACACTGACTAAAGTTGAGATACATTCACTACATCTAAATTCAATCATGAAAATCAAAAAAATGATTGCTGGTTTATGCGTAGGTTTAATGTTAATTGTTTCCTTTCCTAAGCCCGTAAAAGCTGAACCAATTACTATTTTGGGAATTCTTAAGATTATCGGCTTAATCACTACAGTAGGTGGGTTTTGGGTTGCTGTGCAACAAGCTACCCTAGCAGAACATAATACTGCTACTAACTCTCTTTTAAAACATTTAGAAGGTAATGCCGAGTTTCCTGTAAACGGTTATTGTGTAAGCCCTGACATCAAAAATGGAACAATAAAAAAAGGCTGGTTCGTTTCTATTGATGACAAAAAATACTTATATCCCCTAGTTAAATCTGAATTCTGTAAAGTAGGTGGCATATCTCCAACTAAAAATGGTAAATACATTATTGGTATTTTTACTAGTGAATATCATGCTAAAAATTTCGCTAAAGTAGTCAGATATAGAACAGAAAATGAAATTAATGTATATGTCAGTAACAAAGCAATAGAATTTTAATTAATAAATTAAAAAAATATACTCTTTATAATGCTATACATTTAGATATAGCAATCCTATTTGGTTTTTGAACAAAATTCCGTCACTTTACTCTTTTACAACCCTATTGCCTATTGCCTCTTGCCTGCCTATACAGATAAATTCATTAATAAAATTGGACTGCTATATTGCAAAAAATTTTATCAATAGTACAGCAAATAAGTAGAACGATTTGAAAAAACCAAACTATGTAAAGGAATGTAAAAAACTTGGCATCTAGTCCGTAATAAGGACTAAAGTCCTTACTACAAACCTTTAATTATTTACACCGTTCTACTTATTTCCGGAATAGAGCAAAGTTGCGGTGTAGAATCACGCTTGTGATTCAATTAACTGCAATGAAAAATATCTTATCTACTGGATTGCAATTTATTCGAGAGATTCAGCCAAAGCAAGTTTTTCTTTTCACAGTTATTGGATGTTTTGCTGTATTGAGTGTGATGAATTTTGGCAGAATGTACGTTCAGGCTCAACCAGCTGTAAATCCATCTGAAAGTCCAACAATGTTGACTGTGAAAACATCTAATTTCAAGCGACATTTTCAAGAGTTTGGGCGTGAAGGCTCAATCTTGATTTACGACTCCAACAACAAGCGCACTTATGAATACAATTCTCAACGTAATGCAACTGCGGTTCCTCCAGCTTCCACATTCAAAATTTTTAACTCTTTGGTGGCGCTAGAAACAGGTGTAATTCGTGATGATGTAGCAGTTTTAACTTGGGATGGAATTGTGCGAGAAATCGATGCTTGGAATCGTGATACAAATTTGCGTCAAGCTTTTAAAGATTCAACTGTTTGGTTCTATCAAGTATTGGCACGTAGAATCGGATATGAAAAGATGCAGCAATTTATTAATAAAGTAGGCTACGGTAACCGTCAAATTGGTACTACCGCAGACATCGATCGCTTTTGGTTACAAGGGCCATTGCAAATTACACCCCAACAGCAAATCAAGTTTTTGCAACAGTTATATCAAAGCGATTTGCCTTTTTCCCAACGAAGCATAAATCTTGTCAGAGACATTATGATTCGCGAACAAACTCCGAATTATACATTGCGGGGAAAAACTGGATGGTTAACGATTTCCAAACCAAATATCGGTTGGTTCGTAGGTTATTTAGAACAAAACAAAAACGTTTATTATTTCGCAACAACTCTTGATATGTATAAGCCAGAAGATGCACCCGCCCGCATCGAAATTACACGACGCAGCCTCAAGGATTTGGGATTAATGACAAATTAATGAATTTTAAATTTTGGATTATTTAATCTAAAATCCAAAATCTAAAATTGTGTGGCTAAAGTTAATTAACCACCACCAACAATAGTAACCACTTCTAGGCGATCGCCTGACTGGATTTTTGTTTCTGGCCAAAACTGGCGGTGTAAAATTTCGCCATTATACTCCACCGCCACTAAACGCGGATTGAAACCCAACTGTTGCAGTAAATCAGTTAAAAGAATTCCAGACAAACAGCCACGGCTTTCACCATTTATCTGAACCGTAATCTCATTCATAAATTGGGGAATGGGGGATGGGGGA
>NZ_JACKZU010000470.1:0-5707 GCF_014222165.1 Nostoc sp. 2RC | reverse complement strand
GGTAAGGGGTAAAGGGTAAAGGGTAAGGGATTTAAAACCTTTCCCTTTTCCCCTTTCCCCCGCACTTTTCTCTGATCCCCGAAGGGAAGCCGACGTTTTTTCAGAAATTAATTTTACGATTTGGTGTTGACAATGATTTTGTTTCGTTTTATCTTGAATGAGTGTTCAAATTGAATGAACGTTCAAAAATACTATTAACACTTCAGGAGTAAACCTTATGTCCAGCGTTGTTATACACGGCTTTCCAGTCAGTCCTTATGTCCGTTCTGCTCGTATTGTCTTAATCGAGAAAGGAATTGACTACCGCTTCAACGAAATCGGGTTTGACTATCTGAAGACAGACGAATACGCCAAGCTCAACCCATTTGGGAGAATGCCCGTATTGGAACATGGAGATTTCGTCTTGTACGAAACTCCGGCGATTTTAGGTTACGTTGATGAAGGTTTTACAGGCCCATCTTTACAACCTACCGATGCCAAAGCACGCGCCCAAGTCCGGAAATGGATTGGTATTGCAGCAAATTATTTGTATACAGTCGGTGTGATGCAATTGTTTTTGCAACGAATTATGAGTCCAATTATGGGTGGTATACCTGATGAAGTTGTTGTTGCAGAGTCAGCAAACATCACTAGTCACCATCTAGATGTCCTCGAAAAAGAACTAGCAACATCATTTATCGTAGGCAATACATTGACCTTGGCTGATATCATAACTGGTTCAATGGTGTACTACGTCAATATGACCAAAGAAGGATCGGCACTGATTAAAGCCAGACCCAAAACAGCAGCATGGTTAGACAATCTCAGCCAGCGGCAAAGTTTTCAACAAACTCTAGCCGGACTGTTGGAAGGAAAGGCACAAGGTTAGATACAAATAGCAAGCGGATGTGCTTGCAAGTTACTGAAAAACAGGGTTTAAGAACTCAAAAAAATCAATTATTCCAGTTAAAGCATTGACAGTTCACAGTCAACAATAGCTACAACTGTTCATTCACAAATTTTCCCAAAAGAATCTATTGCCCAGGAGGGTTTCAGCAATGCAGTTAGATGGAAAGCATGTAGTTGTGGTTGGTGGTAGTCAGGGCATTGGCTATGAGACTGCCCGATTGGCAAAACAATTGGGTGCAGAAGTCACAATTGCAGGTCGCTCATTAAGCAAATTAGAGGAAGCATGTGAGCGGCTAGGAAAAGTCTACACCGGTCTAGTAGACATCACTGATGAAGCCGCAGTAGAGCGTTTATTCACCACAACAGGGCCAGTTGACCACGTTTACATTTCAGCCGGTAGTTTTGTTGGTGGTAAAGTTCTTGATGGTTCTGTTGAACAATTTCGCCCCGCCATTGAAACCCGTGTTTGGGGAAGCGTTTATGTCATTCGAGCTGCTGTGCCAAAAATGCTTTCTGGCGGCTCCATTACCCTCACCGGTGGATTATCCACAGACCGCCCAGTTCCTGGTGCTTGGGCAACTGCGGTGGGAACTGCTGCGGCTGAACAAATGTCTCGTGCTTTGGCCATTGAATTAACTCCCATTCGAGTCAATGCTGTTTCCCCTGGTTGGACTGATACTCCTATGTGGGATACAATTTTTGGCGAAGCTAAAGAACAAGCTTTTCAAGATGTTGCTTCTAAAATTCCCACTAGGCGATTAGCAACAGCCTCAGAAGTAGCTAGCGCTGTTATTTTTCTGATGACCAATCCTTCAATTACAGGGGAAGTCATTCACATTGATGGTGGTCATCGTTACGTGTAGTGGAGTGACGCAGCTCAAATATTGCAATAAAATTTCTTGCCGGATGGGTGTCCTCACCCGTCTGGGCGGGCAGGATGCCCACCCCACAAGAGTTTACTAATGGACTATTTTAGCCTTGACACGCCAGTAGGTCTAAATTTACGGGGGAAGTCTGAGTTGAAAAGTTGGTAACTCTCATCTTCTTACTTGTCCCGCATTTTTTTCTAACTCACATTAGGCGTAATTTATTTTTTCTTGGAGAATAGGAAATAGGCAATAAAGAACAAGAGAAAATTAATTGCTTCTTGCCTTCACATGTAGACTATTTTTCCACGCAATCAAACTGGATACACAAATGCAGTATCGATTACTGGGACGAACGGGTTTATACGTCTCTGAAATCTGCCTTGGTACTATGACCTTCGGTGGTGCTGGCTTTTGGAAAGTTATCGGTCAGTTGGGTATTGATGCAGCCACACAACTGGTCAAAACTGCTTTCGATAAAGGCGTGAATTTTTTTGACACAGCTGATGTTTATTCAGAGGGGCAGTCTGAGGTTATCTTAGGAAAAACACTTGTACAATTGGGATTGCCTCGCGAAGAAGTGGTGATTGCCACAAAGGTACGCGAGCGATTAGGAAATACCCCAAATCAAGTTGGATTATCTCGCCATCATATTCTCAATGGAATCGATCGCAGTTTAAAACGTCTCCAAGTAGAATACATTGACCTTTACCAAGTTCATGGCTTCGATCCACTAACCCCCATTGAGGAAACTTTAGGTACTCTCAATGATGTCATTGCCTCTGGTAAAGTCCGCTATATTGGATTGTGTAACTTTTCTGCTTGGCAGATTATGAAAGCATTGGCGATCGCAGATAAATATCACTGGCATCGCTTCGAGTCAGTACAAGCATACTATTCTCTAGCTGGTCGCGATTTGGAACGGGAAATTATTCCCCTAGCTCAAGACCAACACTTGAGCATCTTACCTTGGAGTCCTTTAGCTGGTGGTTTATTAAGCGGTAAATTTCAACGCCATCAAGACAATCCCACAGGTGCAAGACGCACTACCTTTGACTTTCCTCCGGTTGATTTAGAAAGAACATACAACATTATCGATGTTTTGCAGCCCATCGCCCAAAGCCATAATTGTTCCATTGCTCGAATCTCTTTAGCATGGCTACTCAGCCGTAGCCATGTCACAAGTATCATCATCGGTGCGAAATCTGTAGAACAATTACGTGATAACCTAATGGCTGCTGAGTTAATACTTACAGATGACGAACTTGCTGCCATTGATAAAGTTAGTCATTTACCGGTGGAGTATCCCCAATGGATGCTAAACTACCAAACTCAAGAGCGATCGCCTGGAGGAAGTCGCCCAGCTTCATGATTAATACCAATTTCACAGAAGTACACACGCCTAAGCCATTGTAATATCTGGCTTTTTTACAGTAATTTTCAGGTAAATAAACCACGTTGTAGGGGCGAATGGTTGTTCGCCTCTACCACGGATTGTGGTTCAAATAGATGAAAACTGCTGTAATCCATAAATTTTGAATTGGTATAATTCCCAATACTTGTCGGTTAAGGGGAAAAGGGAAAGAAAAAACCTTTACCCTTTACCCTTTAACCCCTTCGGGGTGACGCTCCTTCGTCGCTAACGCTGACGCTAACGCCAGTCGCTCATGGGGGAAACCCCCAAGACCGCGCTGGCTCACCTTTTCCCAAAACCAAATTCCGAGTTGAAAATGCACAAAGCCAGCAGTATTGGTATAAGTCCTGTTTACCATAAGGAGTTTTGATATGGATCGACCTCAACTTTACGGTTGGGCATTTAGCAACTATGTTCGTGCTGTGCGAATTTTGTTATTGGAGAAGAAGGTTGATTATCATTTTGAAACAGTAACATTTCAAGATTTGACAGTAGATGACTTTACTCGCCTACATCCGTTTCGCAGAGTCCCGGTATTAGTCCACGATCGCAAAATTATTTACGAGAGCCAAGCAATTTTGCACTACATCGATGAGTCATTCGATGGAGACTCGTTTCAACCCAAAACGCCTTTAGAACGGGCACGAATGCACCAATGGATGAGCGTCACAGTTAGTTATATTCAACCAATTGCCATCGGACAAATTTTTGTGCAGCGTGTTTACATTCCTGAAAACGGTGGACAGGCTGATGAAGGGATAATTAAGCGTGGTGTAACTGCCATCGCCTCTCATCTTGATGTGTTAGAAACAGCTCTCACCCAAACTTATTTGGTTGGTGATTCCATTACTCTGGCAGATATTTTTATGGCACCCGTTCTTTTATCAATGAAGCTAGCCCCAGAGGGAGAAGAACTCATTAACAGCCGTCCGCAGTTAAAAACTTGGCTACATCACTTGACAAAGCGCCCAAGCTTCCTGGAAACCATCGTACCTGTGCCTAAATTTGGACTACAATTAGTCGCCTAATTTACCAATTTGCATTGACAAAACCTAATTCCCCACTCCCCAATCATGAACCTGAAAATCTTGGCCCTAGCATTGGCAACTGTAATCGGCATATCTGCAAAGACAATCGCCCAGACTCTAAATCGTGCTGCTCCTCTGGAATTTCAAGGTCGTTATCTTGTTTCCATATCAGATGCAGATATGCTCGCTTCTGCTTACGTAGATGGTAAACTAGGGCCTCGTGAGGGGCGCGATGCCATTAGTGTAATTCCTCTGGCAGGGAAACATATCCGAGATTTACGCGCTTACGAAGCTGAGGCGAGTAATTCGGTTGCTGGGCCACCAGGGGCAGTGGCGGTTACACCCGATGGGCGTTATGCATTGGTGGTTGAAACCCTAGAACAAAGGCCCGAAGGCGATTGGCAAAAGCAAACCTTTGCCGATCTCAAGCATGGCAAGCGCTTGTTATTGTTTGATTTGAGTAACCCGACTCGACCAACTCAAGTGCAAGAAGTAGCGATCGCTGAGCGTCCTACATCCGTTAGCATCAATAGTGATGGTTCCCTTGTTTCAGTTACTTTTCATCCCAAAGGAGCTGGAGTAAAAACTCCTATAGCATTAATTCCTTTAACCAACGGCAGACTAGGACAACCAATTTATCCTCCGGTATCTTCCTTGCCGTCAGGACAGGAACTAATCCATACAACTTGGCATCCCACTCAAAATACATTAGCACTGGTTAATACAAATGCTGCTGAAATCTCTTTCGCCAAGGTTGTGACTAAGGATGGTAATCTTGGGCTTGAGTCCTGGGGAAATATAGTCAAAATAGAAAAGGCTCCTTACATTGCACGATTCACACCAGATGGCCGACATTTGATTGTGAATAATCTGTTTTGGGGAGCAGATGTGCAAGGAACTTGGAATGAAGCCCCACGTGGGAGTGTGGTAAGTATTCGCTTAGAAGCCGGCACACAAACCGATGGTTCTCCCCGCCATGCTTTAGTGTCACGAGCCATGACAAGTGTCAGTCCAGAAGGATTGACAGTTAGCCCCAATGGTCGATATGTAGTCACTACCAATTTAGAGCGCAGTTACTTACCATATAATGACAATCGCATCACTTGGTTCTCATCGCTGACATTGATTACCCTAGATCCCCAAACCGGACAACTCAACCGAGTAGCAGATTATCCTTTTGATGGCATTTTACCCGAAGCTGCTGCCTTTGATGCCTCTAGCCAATATCTCGCAGTTGTGAACTATGACCATTTCGACGATCGCATTAAAGGTGGTTCCATAGATTTCTGGCGAATTGCTAGCGACCCGCTAAATCCGCAACCGCAGTTAGTACAAACTCGTTATTCTATCCCAGTCACCCGCGGCGTACATTCAATGGTACTAGTTCCTTAAACCTTAGGCAAGTAAGACTAATTCAAAATATAGGACTCCTATTTAATACCAATTTGAAAAAATAATGCAACACATAGACAAGACCCCTCCCCAACCCTCCCCTTGGCAAGGGGAGGGTG
>NZ_JACKZU010000469.1:0-5726 GCF_014222165.1 Nostoc sp. 2RC | reverse complement strand
GAGGGGAGTGTGGGGAGAAAGAAAATTTATGCTTCCCACACCTCCCACACCTCCCACACCTCCCACACCTCCTGCTTGCCCCATGCCCCGTGTCCAATGCCCAAATCTTTCGGTTTATGTATTGATTCGATTTGGAAATTGAATACTGAAGATTGGCATGGGGCGATAGTAATTTTAGATGAAGTTGAACAATCTTTATGGCATTTACTCAACAGTAATACCTGTAAACATAAACGTGTAAAAATCTTAAAAGTATTCCAAGAGCTAATTGCTACAGTTTTAACCACCGGGGGATTAGTAATTGCCCAAGATGCCGATTTATCAAATGTTTCACTTGAATACTTACAGGGATTATCAGGAATTAAGTTAACACCTTGGGTAGTGATTAACGAATGGAAACCCCAGCAAGGTTGGGATGTCACCTTTTATGATTCACCAAATCCCACACCGTTAATTCATCAACTAGAATTAGATTTACTTGCTGGACGTAAATGCTATGTAACTACCGACAGTCGTGCTGGGCGTTATAGTTGTGAAACCATTGAAAGTTATTTGAAAGAACGGTTACAAAAATTAAGACGAGAGTTTCCTCAAACTTTAGTAGTTAGTAGCCATACTACAAACACACCTGGTCACGCAGCAGTGGATTTTATTGCAGCTATTAATCAAAAAATATCTGAATATGATGGTGTTTTTGTTACCCCTAGTCTGGGTACGGGAATTAGTATTGATGTTCGACATTTCGACCGAGTTTATGGCATTTTTCAAGGTGTAATTCCTGATTCAGAAGCGCGACAAGCCTTAGCAAGAGTGCGGGATGATGTGCCGCGTGTTGTTTGGTGTGCGAAGCGGGGTATTGGTTTAATTGGTAGTGGAAGTACAAATTACCGCTTGTTATCTGATTGGTATCAGGAAAATCAAAAAGAAAACTTAGCTTTGCTCAGTCCATTACATAAAATAGATGTGGATTTACCTTTAGTTCATGACCCAATTCATCTGCGAACTTGGGCCAAATTATCTGCAAGAGTAAATGCATCAATTCGTCTTTATCGTCAATCGATGCAAGATGGCTTAATTGCTGATGGTCATGTAATTCAGATGCGGAGTAATGCTGTTCACAATAATATTATTCGGGATTTACGCCTTGCCTTTTTAGCAAGCGATCGCAATGATTTAGAAACCCGTAAAAGGTTAATCTTAGAAATCGTTAAAGTCCAAAAAGATTGGGCACAAAGCCGTCAAAAAGCCAAAGACATTAAACGCAAAATCAAAGAAATTAAACAACAAAATCAATTAGCAACTGCAACGGCTGTAGCTAATGCTAACAATATCGATTATGTTGAATACGAGCAGTTATTATTGAAACAATCTTTGACTGATGAAGAACGCAATCAACTTCACAAATATGTTCTCCGACAAAAATATGGCATAGCAGTTACTCCCAGCCTGAAATTACAAGACGATCGCGGATATTATAGTCAATTATTAATTCACTATTATCTGACTCATGAAAGCGAGTATTTTCACATCAAAGACCAACAAGAATGGCATCAGCAATTGTCTTGGGGAGAAGGGAAAGTTTTTCTTCCAGATTTAAAGACTTACACTCTCAAGGTTGAAGCCATGAGAGCATTAGGAATACTGCAATTCTTGGAAAATGAACGAGAATTTACACAAACCGATAGTGATTTAATGTTGCTGAAAAATATTGCTTTTCAGCATAGCAAACACATTAAAAGAGTACTAGGTATTAATTTTGTGACTGATAAAGAACAACTTTGCGGAATCAAAATACTCAGTAAATTGTTGAATTTGCTAGGTTTGAAGCTGAAACGAGAAAATGAAGTTTATAAAATCGATTCAGCAACCTTAAATGATGGTAGACAAAAAATATTTACAGTTTGGCAGCAACGAGATGAATTGATGTTGGCTCATATTAAAAGTGGTGGCTATAGAGTGCCTGATTATTCATCAGAATGGAACCTTAAAATTATCGATTCCAAGCTGGAAAATTTAACAAGCAAAGCAAAATAATCCCTTGTGTAATTCCTATTAACCCATTATGTGGATTAAACGCTAAAACCCTTGATTTATCGTTGTAAAGACGTTGCAGTTGTAGAGACGTTGCATTGCAACGTCTCTACAGGGCGACAATCCTTGATGATTCATTGATTTGGATAATTCACATCGGACGTTATTAGTTAAATTTCTACTGGATGCTGCCCATAATAAGGCAAAGCCTCAGACCAATGAGGACACTTTCCTTGTTGCCAATCAAGTTGAGCTAGTTCGAGAATACTTGTTACCGTTGCTGCTAAGTCAGATTTGGCTTGAATTAGCTGATAATCGGTGTTCCAATTAGCTAGAGTTTCTTGCCATATTTCTGGTGTCATAACTGTATCTGGAAGTAAAGCTGTAAGTGCAGAAGTATCTGGTATGAATTGATAGATAGCTGCAAAAATTTTGCCTCGTTGTCCTGGCATTTCAATAGCAAGAGTTTTGGTATTTTGGCTTTTACTTGCTTGCGACCAAGCTACCGCAGCCAAAGTAGAAATTGCAAATACAGGAATAGCTAATTGTTGCCCCAAAGTTCTGGCAGTGACAACACCAATACGAGTCCCAGTAAAGCCACCTGGCCCTTTAGCAACTGCAATAAAGGACAAATCTGCCCAAGTTTGCGGTTTAATAAATTCCATTAGATATTGATGTATTAAGCTAGATAAATCGCGCCCTAAATTCCAAACTTGAGAGCGAATATCGCCGGAAAAATTACTAATTGCTAGACCTAATTCGGGAGTTGTGGTGTGTAGTGATAAAGCGTATTTTGTTGTGGAAATTTTCGTTGACATGAACAAGATAGTTGACAGTTGACAGTTGACAGTTGATTATAGTAATGGAATATTTTGACTTGGAAATCTTTTGTCTTTGTGGTTTTAGTTAGGAAAATAAGTAATCTTTAGCGCTGCTACGAGTAATAGCCAAAACATCGGCAAACCAAAGTAAATTCCTGCGTAAATGGCGCTAGTGGTGCGTGTCTTGATAGGCTCCACAGAAAGCCAAAGATTCATGATTGCAATATTAATTACTCCAAAAAATAAGTGTAAAACTAAGACAAAAATTAACAGGGAAATTGCATAGACCGCTTCTAAGTTCAGGTATTGCCCCCAAGTAATGGCCAGTAGAAACAGAGTGCTAGCAAGACCCAGCCAGCGTATGCCTGCAACAGGAAAAAAGATAATAACTGCTTCATTGGCTTTCATCCCTGGATGTGTAAATGGTGATAGAGGCAATGACCAAAAAAATAGTAAGGCGGTACTGCCTAGTGAAACAAACCAGGAACCCCAGAATAAAGCTTGATTCATGAACTTTAGACCCTGTGCGGAATATTACTCATTAAGAATAAAATAGCGGATTTTCTCATTAAAGAAGTCGGTTATCTATACTAATACTAAGTTGCAATGAAAGATAGTAATTTGGGTGGGGAGATGAGGAGAATAACTCCTCAGGACTTACGCAAAAATAACGTAATTCCGTCATGACGAGCGATAGCGTACTCCTACACAGAAGCAAGCTACGCACAGCGTCTCGTAGAGAAGTAATCCCCCCTGACGCTGGGATTGCTTCCCTACACTCCGTTACGATCGCAATGACAATATCGGCGTTGCCTAAGTCCCACTCCTAAATCCTCAGTCAACACCCTATTTAACGTCTATGCTATCAGTTTTCAGCTGGCCATCTTCCATATAAATGATGCGATCGGCAATATCGAGGATGCGGTTGTCATGGGTAACTAACAAAATCGTACAGCCTTGTTCTTTGGCTAACTTTTGCATTAATTCCACCACATCGCGTCCGGATTTTTTATCAAGTGCAGCAGTCGGTTCATCTGCTAAAACAATTTTAGGATGGCTGACTAAAGCACGAGCGATCGCCACGCGTTGTTTTTGTCCTCCAGATAGTTTTTCTGGATAGTAATCTACCCGTTCTCCTAAACCGACAGTTTCCAAAATGGCGATCGCTTTAGCATCGATATCCTGATTGAGAAAATCTTCATGCAATTCTAAAGACATTCGCACATTTTCTTTAGCTGTTAAAAAAGTCATCAAATTATGCGCCTGGAAAATGTAGCCGATATTCCGCCGCAGCTTGGTTAACTGCTGCTTTTTAGCACCGCGAATTTCCTCTCCTAAAATTTTGAGACTACCATCTTGGGCAGAACGCAAGCCACCCATTAACGTCAACAGAGTGGTTTTTCCCGATCCTGAGGGGCCAGTCATAATGACAATTTCCCCGGCTTGAATTTCCAAATTAATATCGAATAATACTTGTTTGCGAAGGGCACCTTCACCAAAATAATGGTTGAGGTTATTCACAGAAATAACAGGTTCTAAAGCAGAAAATATCGAATTGGAGTTTAGTGGTAAAGATTTTTTTAACATATTTTATGGGGCTTAGGAGTTGGGAGTTAGGAGTTGGGAGTTAGGAGTTAGGAGTAAAAGTTATTTTCTACCTCGTCTCCCAAAATTAAAACACATCGGCAGGATCGGCAGAGCGTAGCTTTCGCATGGCGATCGCCCCAGAGAAACTACACATGATGACGGTTAAAATCCATACAGTTATGGCTCGTTCGAGTTTCATAAAAATAGGCAGCATGGTTGCACTGTAAGCAAGTTGATACAACCCAGCAGAAAGGATTAATCCAGGAATGAAGCCTAAAAAGGCTAAAAATAATGCTTCTTGAAATAAAACTCTTAAGAGATAGCCATCGGTGTATCCCATTGCTTTGAGTGTGGCATATTCTGGCAAATGGTCAGAAACATCTGAATAAAGGATTTGGTAGACAATAACGATACCAACAATAAACCCAACTCCTGTACCTAAACCAAAAATGAAACCAATGGCGGTACCTGCTTCCCAGTATTTTTTCTCGATTTGAGCAAATTCTTCTGGGGTGAGGACTCTGACATCTTTGGGTAGTGCGGCGGCAAGTTGCGATTGCACTTTCAGGGCATCTGCACCTTGTTTGAGTGTAATTAATCCCACTGTGATGCGATCGGGTTTACTGGTTGGGAATAGTTCGCCAAAGGTGGAGTCACTGGTGATGACATTACCATCGGCGGCAAAGGAAGCACCATCAGTAAACAAGCCTTTCACGGACACAAGTTTATTATTCAGTTCTGTCTCAAACTTGCCTGTTTGATTAAAAATATCGGCAACTGTTCCGTATTCCGGACGCCCTGCTTGGTCAAACAGAACTTGATACAACTGTTTGAGGTGGTGCTGATTTTGTCTGATTTCAGCAGATTTGAATGCGGGTTGTGTGGGATCGATACCCCAAACTAAAATGGTGCGATCGAGACGTGTTTCGGAATTTCGCCACTGTCCGCTACCGATGTAGACAGAATTCACTGACTGAATACCCTCGAAACTCAATGCTTGGTAAAGTCGTTCTCTGGAAAAATTTTTCACTGAGAACAGAGTTTGAAATTGGGGATTAATTAAAACTAAATCCGCCTGTAAATTCCGATGGGGTTTGATGGCTGCATCAAACAGCGCACTTTCAAATCCCAACTGAATGAACATCAGTAAATCAGCAAAAGTAATACCTGCAACTGCAACAGCTAGACGCGTTTTTTCTTTCATTAGCTGCCGCCATGCTAAGGGCGTTTTACGAAAAAGTTTCATAAGTGGGGATTAGGGATTGGGGAAAGGGAAAGGGGTAAAGG
>NZ_JACKZU010000046.1:0-31216 GCF_014222165.1 Nostoc sp. 2RC | reverse complement strand
TGTTATACCGATTCAAAAAATGTTTGCGACAGATACCCCACCCGCCTGACGGCACCCTCCCCTTAGCAAGGGGAGGGTTGGGGAGGGGTCTTGTCTATGTGTCGCATTCTTTTTTCAAATTGGTATTACTTTTGCAAGAGGGGGGAAAGAGAAAAGGGTTTTTATTTGCCCTTTCCCCGGTTGGTGAGCTTGTCGAACCATTACCCCTTACCCTTTTCCCCACTTCTCTTAGAAGTCTAATGAAAGCAAGAGGTCTATTCTCAAACAAAAAGCCCCGTCAAAAGCCGGGGCGATACGTGCTATTTTCACCTTTAGAACAATTGTACTACATATGAGATAAAAAGTAAAACCTCAGACCGTGTAAATACTGTGAATTACGAGCTTGAAAATAAAAGCTAGCTTAAAAATAGCGAGTAATACCAATTCAGCAAAATTTTGATACACACCCAAGAACTTGTAGGGGCGAACAACCGTTCGTCCTTACACCTGGATTTGTATCATTCCTATATATATGGATTTCAGAATTTACGCATTATGTGGATTAGACGCTAAAACCCTTGATTTACCGTTGTAGAGACGTTGCACTGCAACGTCTCTAGAGGGCTGATTTAACTAACGAGTTTCTCTCCTTTAAGCATCCGCGATGCGGCTTCTAGTAGCGCTTCTTCAAGATAAGGCTTGGTAAAGTAGCCACTTGCGCCTAGTTGGACTGCCATTTGTCTGTGCTTGTCTGCACCTCGTGAAGTGAGCATTGCAATGGGTAGGTGGTTGAGGTTGGAATCTTTCTGAATGCGAGAGAGTAACTCCAGACCATCGCAACGGGGCATTTCAATGTCGCAAAATACGATATCACAAGGCAGACCGGAGCGGAGTTTATCCCAAGCTTCCTGACCATCACGCGCTTGTTCTACGCGATAACCTGCTTTGTTGAAGGTCAGCGAGAGCAATTCTCGCACTGTGATTGAGTCATCAACAATTAGCACTGTCGGGTCAATCTTGGTAGCCGGGGCGTCTGTGGAACTAGCTTTTTGTTGCCAAGAACTACCACCAATTTGTGTAGAAATTCGTCCTTGGAAGATGTCAATGATTTCTAACACGTCAGCGATGGGCATAATCCGACCATCACCGAGAACTGTGGCTCCAGCTACACCAATGGGTTTAGGTGCTGGCCCTTCAAATTGCTTAATTACGATTTCTTGTTCGCTCAACACCAAATCAATTTGTAGGGCAATTAGAGTATTTGCCGATCGCACCACCACCACAGAAACCATATCATCATCTCGGTTACCGCCATACACGTTACCGCGACTAATTTGGCGATTGAAGGTTAAAAGTTCCTTCAAAGGTCGGAATGGCAGCAGGGTATCGCGCCAAGAAATAAATGATTGTCCGTTGGTGTTATGCTGAATATTTTTCATTGGGATATCGAGGGTATCTTCTACCCCGTCCATCGGGAAGGCAATTCTGGCTCTATCAGAAACACAACACAAAGCTTTACAAATACTCAAAGTCAGTGGCAAACGAATTGTGAAAGTGGTTCCCTTGCCAATTGCAGAATCGGTGTTCACTGTACCGCGAATTTCGCTAATGGCAGAACGCACCACATCCATACCCACACCGCGACCAGAAATTTCGTCTGCCTGGTCTTTGATGCTAAAACCAGACTGGAATAGTAGGTCGTAGACTTCCAGGCGAGATATGGTTTTTGCCTGAGCTTCCGTAATCATACCAATTTTGACTGCCTTAGCTTTAACCCGTGCCGGATCGATACCTGCGCCGTCATCCCCCACAGAAATCACAGTTTGGTTACCTTGGTGGAAGGCACGGATAGTAATAATGCCTACGGGTGGTTTACCAGCCCCTTGCCTTTGTTCTGGGGTTTCAATACCGTGAGCGATCGCATTATTGAGCATGTGAGTTAATGGATCGCTAAGATGATCTAAAAT
Source organism: Nostoc sp. 2RC (assembly GCF_014222165.1). Taxonomy (NCBI): domain Bacteria; kingdom Bacillati; phylum Cyanobacteriota; class Cyanophyceae; order Nostocales; family Nostocaceae; genus Nostoc; species Nostoc sp. 2RC. The sequence continues at coordinate 29,270 of NZ_JACKZU010000046.1, read as the reverse complement.
CATCTTGTCAATTAAAGTATCGCCACCTTCAATTACCAACTCCACTTGTTTGCCACACTTGATGGCATTGTCCCGCACACCCCGCCGCCAGCGATCGATAGTTTGGGCAAAGGGCACCATTCGCGCTCTTGTGAGTCCCTCTTGTAGCTGGGTGGTTACCTGACGGAATTGCCTTGCTACCCGTTCGGTTTCTTCGGTGACAAAATCAATGTCACTAGCAGACTCACGCACTCGGACAATGCGCTCAATCATCTGCTGGGAGAGTGTGTGGAAGGGAGTAAAGCGATCCATTTCTAGCTCGCTAAAACCTCTGTCAGAATTAGAGTCTTGGGAATTGACACCAGATTCTTTGGCTTTGCGTCCGGCTAACAAAGAAGCTTCCAAAAGCGATCGCTCATATAACTCTTGCATCCTCGCTCCCACATCCGAGAGTTGTTGCACCTGAATTAACAAGTTATCCAATGATTGTCGCAACCGTTCGTGATCCTGCTCTAAGGTGTTGCGATTTACCACCAACTCCCCAACTAAATTGCTCATATCATCCAGTTGCTTAACTGGAACTTTCATGGTTTCTTCAAATCTGGCAGTACGACGAGTAGACGGACGTGGAGTTTTAGTGGTGTTGGGTTTTGTTAGCGCTGAGTGTGATATGGTTTGATCTGCCTCTGCCAGCAACTTTTCTAAATCGCTAAATTCATCTACCCTTGGTGCTGGAGGCGGAGTTTTTGCTGGGACTGGTTGAGTTAAGGGCTGGTGTTGGCGTAGTTTGTCGGAGACATCCCTAGATACAGCCGCTTGATTATTATCTGTACCTAGCAATTCTTCTAGGGCAGCAAAATCCACTTCTGGCATTTCCTGAGGTTTCTCAAGAGGTGCTATTTTCTCTCCTAATAATGCTTCCAAGTTGGCAAATTCATCTTCTGAAGTAACTTCTTCAACCGTTTGTGTTTGTATCAATTCTTCAGTTACGGCAACAGCATTTTCTGACTCTAACACTGGTGCAGCTTCAGATGTCTCCGCTAAATTTAATAAATTCGCTTCTCGGTTGCTATCTGTTTCTCCAGTTTCGGAACTAATTGTTTTTGTTAATTCATTGGTTGCTAGATTTTCTGCTGATGCTAATAAATCATTTATAAAACCGATTTTTTGATTTTCTAAATTTGTGTTTTCTGCAAATTCAAGGGTAGTTTCTAAATTATTATTTTCAGGATCTAAAACTTCTGAGCCAATGTCAAATAAAGTTGAATTTTCTAAAATTGAGAGTTCAGCCACCACATCATCTGGAGTTTCCATTTGAATGTAGGTGGAATCATCAACGGCTACATCCTCAAACAGTAGTTGGGGATTTTCTGCAAAGGAGCCGAACAAATCATCTGTTTGTCCTGGGGATAATTCTGAAGTTTCTAAAGTTGAGAGTTCAGCCACCACATCATCTGGAGTTTCCATTTGAATGTAAGTGGAATCATCAACGGCTACATCCTCAAACAGTAGTTGGGGATTTTCTGCAAAGGAGCCGAACAAATCATCTGTTTGTCCTGGGGATAATTCTGAAGTTTCTAAAGTTGAGAGTTCAGCCACCACATCATCTGGAGTTTCCATTTGAATGTAAGTGGAATCATCAACGGCTACATCCTCAAACAGTAGTTGGGGATTTTCTGCAAAGGAGCCGAACAAATCATCTGTTTGTCCTGGGGATAATCCTGAAGTTTCTAAAGTTGAGAGTTCAGCCACCACATCATCTGGAGTTTCCATTTGCATGTAAGTGGAATCATCAACGGCTACATCCTCAAACAGTAGTTGGGGATTTTCTGCAAAGGAGCCGAACAAATCCTCTGTTTGTCCTGGGGATAATTCTGGAGTTGATAGTTCAGCCACCACATCATCTGGAATTTCCATTTGAATGTAAGTGGAATCATCAACGGCTACATCCTCAAACAGTAGTTGGGGATTTTCCTCCAATGGTTCTAAATCTGAAGATGTTTGAGTAGCATCAACAGCAGATATCTCTGACAATTGATTAGTAAACTCTGGAATGAAATCAACAGTTTCTGGCTGTTGAGATGAACTGTGAATTTCCTCGTCTCTGGAATCCGATGCAAACAACGGGGCTGATTCTTCTAGTATTCCTACTTGGTTAATTTCAGGGATAATAGTTGAATTAATTAATGTCGATTCTTCAAATAAATCATCCCCCGCATCAGATGATAATGTTAAATCCAGATGAAAATCTTCTATATCAAAACCGCCTATAGCAGCAGACTGGGGATTTTGATTGTCATTAAAAATATCATCATTGCTAGCAGTAAATAAATTTTCTTCTAAAAAATTTTCTAAATTTGGTTCGACCAAAGATTCCAATTCATTCTGTGATTTTTCTTCTGTATTTTCCTGGCTCCAGAAGTTACTCAAATCATCTTCTACTGGAGAAAATTCAGATGTATCTATTATTGAGGTTATATCGAATAAATCACCAATTTCAGAATCGTTATTTGGTGTTACTGGATGTTCTTCTGGTTCGCCAAATAGGTTATCTAAAGACAAATCTGTTGTTTGAGATAATTCTACATAGTCATTGGGGGTAATTTCTTCTACCCAATTTTTATTTTCAGTTTCTAAAAATAAGTTATTAAAAGTGTTCTCTTGGTTGCTGGATAGTTCTATACTTGCAAAAGTATCATTTTCAGGTTGAGTTACTTCCCCTGGTATCAATAGTTCAGGTTCGTCTAGTGTCAGTGATAATAAATCTGCAACTACATCGTTATCATCATCAATAGTATTTGGAACAATGTCTGGATTTTTTTGTTCCGTCAATTCTGATAAAATCGCTTCTGAATCTGCATCTAAATTAAAATCTAGTTCATTGATATCATTCAACTCTAGATTCGTAACAGGTATTTGTTGATTTCGCAGTTCAGAATTTTCTTTATCTAGGAAATTGTCACCAAATAACAGCGATAAATCTTCTGTTTTAGCAGTGGTTGTAGTCTGCTGTTCATTACTGGTATCCTCATCAAATGAAAGTAAATCTGATAAATCACCATCAGAATCTTCCGGTTCATTGTTGTTGAAATTAATTCCCAATTCATCGCTAGAAGTAATTTCTAAAGTTTCTTCTTGATGCCAAGGTTCGTCTAAATCAGGAGTCTCGCCTTCAAATAAATCAGCAAGGGTATTTAACTCGGCTATCCCTACCTCTGGGCCGTTGGGGTCAAGATTCTTACTGATTGGATGTACTTCCTCATGTGGAGTGAAACTAAAGCTAGTCTCAATTCCATGATTTGGTGATGTTTGTTGTAATTCTTCTAGATTCAGTTGTTCAATTGGCTCAGAGAAATTAGTGATAAATTCTTGGGCGTCCTCAGTTTCTTGAGCATTTGACTTTGCTGGAGACTGTTCGCTCACTAAATTAGAAGTAATTTCTGACAACTCAATTTCTGCAAAGGTCAACAGTGCTTTTAGTTGTTCGCTAATTGCAATTTCAGCTTCTTTACCTTGGAGAACTAATTCTTGGGCTTGCTTGATTTCGGTAATGACGATTTTTGCTAAAGTCAGGTAGGTATTTTCAGGATTAGCGATCGCACTCGCCGCAGCTTGACACAAACTGCACCAGTTGGATAAATTCCAACTTTCACCAAGTTTAACTAACTGATGACAGCATTCCTGGAGATTTTGCCGAGTTGAAGATGTTGTTGTCTGCTTGAATAGTTGCAACATTTCCCGCAGTGTTTGTAGCACTTGGGTTTGAAAGTCACTCCAATCACGGTTTTCTTTGCTGCTGGCGGTAGATAACACTTCCTGTGGTGCTACAGCAAAAGATATTTCTGATTCCTGATGCCCTTCTTCTGTCAAATTAGGAATATCTCGCCGCAGGAAAAGTTCTGTCAGTGTGGAAACATTCTCTACAGAACTTCCTTGTTCCCTTCCAGATGAAGCAGCTGCTCCACTATTTCCTTGTTCTACAAGTTGTTCTAGATGCTCATTGAGCCACTGAAACACAGGTTCGGTTTCTGACATCAATGTATTAGCTGTTTCTTCAGAAAGACCATAAGGGCCGCTCAAATGTTCTAACAGCGCTTTCAGGGTATCAGATACACCAAGGAATAAAGACTCCAACTTTTCGTCAACCTGAACCGGATGTTCTTTAAGAACTTTGAAACAATCTTCCAGACGGTGGGAGGTATGCTGGATGCTAGTCAATCCAAGCATTGCTGCTCCTCCTTTGATGGAGTGAGCCGCCCGGAAGACTTCGCTAATCATTTCCGGGTCGTTAAGGGTACTCTCTAGATTCAGCAACCCCTGTTCAATTGTATTCAGGTGATCCCTGGCTTCTTCAATAAAGTAACCCAAAATCCGCTGTTGTTGTTCCGGCAGCATAGCAAAAGTTGTGAGTTATGAGTTGTGAGTTATGAGTTATGAGTTGTGAGTTATGAGTTATGAGTTGTGAGTTATGAGTTATGAGTTGTGAGTTGTGATTTTTATTTTTAACTCCTGACTCCTAACTTGATTCCAAGTTATAGTTTTTATTTTTAACTCCTCACTCCTAACTCCTAACTTTTTTACCTACTTTCAAGGGTTTCCACTCGGAAACGTTCCACGGAGGCGATTAAGTCGCGGGATACACCTACCAGGTGTTGTAGGGCACCAGAAACTCGCTGTGCTTCTTGGGATGTTTCTTGGGCTGTAAGTTCTACTGATTGCATTACATGGGCGACGGCGCGGGATGTCTCCGTTTGTTCCACAGTATCGCTAGTAATAGAACGCACTAATATATCGATGCGATTTGCCACTTGAATGATGTTTTCTAGCGATCGCTTGGCTTCTTCTGCCAATTTTGTGCCTTTAATTACTTGTTGTGTGCCTTCTTCCATCGCAGTCATTACGGAGCCTGTTTCGCTTTGGATTTGCATCACAATTTGTTCGATTTCTTTCAAGGATTTGGCAGATTTGTCTGCTAACTGGCGCACTTCATCTGCTACAATCGCAAACCCGCGTCCGGCTTCTCCCGCCCTTGCCGCTTCAATACTGGCGTTGAGTGCTAGTAGGTTTGTTCTGGAAGCAATCTGAGAAATTAACGCCACAATTTTAGAAATTTCTTGGGAAGATTCCGCCAGCCGCTTCACTTTGCGAGTTGTTTCGGCAACGGTTTCGCGAATTTCCAAAATCCCTGCCACAGTATTTTCTACTGCTTCGCCACCCTTAAGAGCGATGGTGCTGGCATCGCGGGCGACGGTTTCGGCTTCCCGCGCCGCCTCTGCTACCCGCTGAATCGAGTCGGTCATTACCTGTACAGAATTCAGCGTCACAGCCAATTCTTCTGCTTGGCGCAAAGCATCACTAGACAAGGCTCTAGCAAAGGTTTCGGAGTTGGTTGCACCTTTTGTCACTTCCTTGGCTGCCACTTTTACCTGTTGGACAATATCCCGCAGGTTTTGAATTGTCAGGTTAAAGGCATCAGCTACGGCTCCCAGTACGTCGGCTGTGACTTCAGCTTGCACCGTTAAATCGCCTCTGGCAGCTCCTTCCACATCGTCCAACAACCGAATCACCTGGCGTTGAAGATTTTCCTTGGCTTCCTCTTGTTCGTCGGCTTTGCGTTGGGCTTCATTTGTGGTGGTGAAAATAATTCGCGCCATTTCATTAAAGCCACTGGCTAAATGCCCCAATTCATCTTCCGAATACACCGTGGCTTGAGCATTCAGATTTCCCTGACTTACAGCATCAAACTGAGCTTGCAAATCCTTAGTTGTACGCCGAATTTGCTTGAGTGTAAGATTTCCCATGAAACCTGCGGTGGCAAAACCAGTCAGCCCAGCGGCTAGTGCCATTGCCCAACCTGTATTCCGCACGCTTTCTCTTTGTTGGGGAACAGAAAAGGTTGTGGCTACAAAGCTGACTGTGGCTACAACTAGTGCTGAGGCAATACCCACAGTTCCAGCAATTAACCATTGTTTTCTTTGGATGGGAGCATTTTCTAATGGTGCTAACCAGCCTTGCTCGACGCTGACACTGGGTTCTGCCTTTGAAACCTCCGGTTGGGTAAAGGCTGGAACTGGTTCGTGGGAACCAGTGATGGTAAATAGTTCCTCTTCCCGATCTGCTGTAGTACTTGGAAAAGCATCCAAGATTTGAGCGCGTCCAGTATTACCGGTTTCTGCTGTGGCAGAATGCATTGCCACATCAACAAAGTCAGCATCTCCTTCAATGAGGTCAAAACCTGGAATATTGCCTAAATCATCAAATTCCTCAAAGTCATCTAAAAATTCTATATTGCTCTTAGAATTTTCTCGATTCATTATATTGTTTGACTCTTCATCCGAGTCAAAGCTTTCTGAACCAAAGGCAGACTCAAAGGCCTGGATATCAAAACTTTCATCGTCATCAAAGCTGTTTTTATCTAAGAATTCCAGTGATTTAAACTGCTTTTTATCTGCAATAAAATTATCGTCTCCAGATGAATAATTATCAGAAAAATTTGGTGGTGATTTTGATTCTGTGTCTAAATCTCTTTGTGCCAACGAATTGTTTGATTTGTGGTTTGATGAATTATCTTGAGTATTATATTCTAAGTTATTGGTTGTCAGCCGATTGTTCGGTTGTTTGTCAGCAATCAATACAGTTTCATCTGCAAAATGAGGCTGTTCGAGTTCTAAACTATCAATACTAGAATCTTCTGGTTGGGAATCGCTCAAAAACTCAGCAAAATTATTGTTATCGGTACTAATATTTGAGGTAGAGTTTGAGGAGTAGTTACGATGGTTAATCGCTAAATTTTCGTTAGTAGAATTTATTTCATTTTCTGTAAAATGATTATTCACTAATGATTCTTCGAGACCTTGTTGGAAGCTATCTTCTTCCCAAAAAGCAGGTAAATCTAATTCTGTTTCTTCCTTGTCGCTGTCGCTATTTGCCTCTTGTGCTGCTAATTCTTCATTTAAAGCAAAAGGGTCTTCGCCAAAAGTTATAGAAGAATCTGATATATCTTCTGTGGCAACGGTGCCTTCTGTGGGTATATCGAATGGATTGTTGGAAGAATTATCTTCAACTGTATTCACACTTTGTTGAGCATCACCAAAAAAGTTTAAATCCAGATTTTGGCTGTCAAATTCTTCACTAGCAGACAAATCTTCCAATTGTTCTTCGCTATATGCCAGGGCATCGGACATCTCTAGAGAATTTATTTGTTCTTGCCTAGCGGATGTATCAAGCTGGCCCCCAAACGACTCTAGATATTGATTAATATTTTCAATTCCATTATTGGCAAAACCAATAATTTCTGGGTCGTTAGTCAAGTCTAATACATGTTGATATTCTTGTTTTGCAACATCGTACTGCTGCAAAACATAGTAGATGTGACCCCTTAATAAATGGGAGTTTGGGTCATCTGGTAAACTTTGCACCACTTGGTCAACTAAAGTGGCAGCAACGTCATAATTCCTTTGAACATAGGCGGTCATCGCCTGTTGATATGTTGGCTCGCGATCGTCAATACTTGCTGACATTTCCTCCTCCAATTTCATCCTGCCCATCGCGCACTCCGTAATATAGCCGTTTGATCGAGCAGTCGTAGACACTGATTATTTTTAGCACCTAATACCCACTCGCCACGTAAAAAAGGAGCCATAGTATCTGGAACACTATTTGGTGGCATGAGATTTTGGACATCCAGCCAGTCCATACCACCGATTTCCTCCACTGCTAAACCCACTATTGTGTCTTGTTCTTCAATGGCAATTACTGGAATTTCAGCTTTATCAGTGTTTAATGCACTTGGTTCACCTAAAAATTGACCCAAATCAGCCACCCAAATAACTCGACCTCGTAAATTTAGAGTACCCAAAAGTAAAGGAGAAGCATTAGGAATCGGGGTGATTCTATCAGGACTTAGTTCGATTACTTCCCGAATGCCAGTTGCTTGTAGTGCAAACTCCTGATGCGAGGGAATGTAAAACCTCAGATGTAACTCACCTTCAGGACTTTCTACTTGTAATTCTGGTCGAAAATGATCTTGACCGCTGCCACTTAAAAAGTCCGGTTTGCTGACCATATTGCTTTTATCCTTATCCTCGCAGCAGTTGTTTGACTGTTCCTACCAACTCTGTTGGTTGAAAGGGTTTGGCAATGTAGGCGTCTGCACCTTGTTTCATTCCCCAATAGCGATCGAATTCTTCGCCTTTGGAAGAACACATAACCACAGGGACATTTTGGGTTTTGGGATCGGATTTTAACCGCCGACAAACTTCGTAGCCGTTCATTCGGGGCATGACAATATCCAACACCACTAAATCCGGAGGTGCTACTTGAATTGCCTCCAATGCTTCTAATCCGTCACTGGCATGGGTGACTGTTAGTCCAGTTGCTTTCAGGAGGTCTGTGATCATCTCCCTTTGCGCGATACTGTCTTCGACAATCAGAACTGTACTCATAAGTGTCTATCTACCTCCTGATGTAACGTTCCTATTTGGAACATTCCCTGATTCCCCCGCAAGTATTAACTGTATAAATTAAATTTAGCTTTTCACTAATTTCCTGGATATTGAGGTTTCACTGGGTTGGCTCATTCTGTGATAACATCTTTTACCTCATCTTTTAGTAGATCCACAAGTCTTCAATCTTTTTATATTTTGGATTTTGGATTTTAGATTTTAGATTGTTCAATCCAAAATCTAAAATCTAAAATTCTTGTACCCCATACCCAATGCCGATTTTCATCAGTTATTGATATATTTCCCTACAACCATGAGTAATTCATTGTCTGTAAATGGCTTTGTTAAATAATCTGTTGCGCCGACCATGCTGGCTTTGACTCGATCGATAAATCCATCTTTACCAGTAAGCATGACAATCGGTGTCAGCCGAAATGCTGTTGAGTGTCGCAGCATGGCGCAAACTTCGTATCCTTCCAATTCCGACATGGCAATATCACATAAAATTAAATCCGGTTGAAGTTGAAAAACCAGACTTATTGCCTCTAAAGGATTAGTCAGAACGATCGCTTCATAACCTTGTGCTTGTAGGATGGAATTTATAGTCTCACCGATGGCGATCGCATCGTCAATACATACTATCCGCCCTCTGCTTTTTTGATTCAAGTCTGAATTTTCTATGTGAATCTCCGGTTGGTTACTCGCTGAATATACTAACTGAAGCCAACTTTGTTGTACGTATGGATATATTGCCTTAGCGACTGTCAAAATGTCTCTGTTGAGATAACGAGCCAGTTGACGCAGGGAGCTTTTACCATCAGCCCAATGTTGTAGCTTATTGACGGTTGCTGCTGGTAATGACGAGTGTGTGTGAACTTTGTCAGATAATACCAGTAATTGTTCTGGAGACTGAATGTGTGGATAAAGTTGCTTCCACTCTTGCACCTGTTTGGTAATTTTGGTTACAAAGGGAGCAATATCAAAAGTATTTAGTTGCGGGGCAAGTGGCGTACCTTGACGAAAAATGAAGTTACCTTGATGTAAGCTCAGTAGGTCAAATAGGGTTTCATGTACCAAACCCTGGATAATACTAGCAGCTATTTTGGGGCTGATGATATTTTGTTCCAAGAGTGCCCAAATATACGCATATTCTGGTGCGTCGGTTGATGAAAGAGAAGCAATTTGTTTGTCAGCAAGTCGCATCTCAACTCGGTAATGACGTAAATAATCGCTAATCCTCGATAAACTACTTTCTCCTTGTTGACAATAGATGATTTGACCATTGAGGAAAAAAACGAACCAAGACTGTTGTTTGAGAAGATATTTACTAGCTTTGTCTGTAGCAGATTTGTGGTTATGGTAGTAGCTATGAGCTTCTACCCATAGTTGCCCTGTTCGTTGTCCCAACTCAATTAGTTGCAAAATACTGCAAATATCAATTTCATTTAAATTTCCCTGCATTGAGTTAAAAAATACTCCTGATGGTGGCGTTTACGTCGTTTCTGAGTTGTGTATGTCAATCAATTTTGGATTTTGGGTTTTAGATTTTGGATTTTGGATTGAAATAGATCGCTTTGGGTGGGGACTTGGATTTGTAAAGAAGTTACTGTAGTGGACGGGTTTTCAGACTTCAGGAGACTTCGATCCACTGACATCGAAGCATATAGCTTGTTTGTAACACTTCGTGGAAGCAAGCTAGGTGTGGCGTTCCGTAGTTAAGGAGTACTGAGGTAATTTTTAATCTCAAATCTAAAATCTCAAATCTAAAATCGACACAGCTATAAACCTTAATCTTTCGTAATACATTTAGACAAAGTTAGTGTTAACACGGAAGTCATCATCACTGTCATCAGTACAAAATATAAAGGCGCGGTCAAGTCGCTTCTATAAGGGACTTCCAAGTAAAAAAATATTCCATAGAAGACTGTTGACGGTTCACAGTTAACAGTCAACAGTCAAAGCATTAACTGGAATAATCTATTTTTTGGACTTCTTTAAGTATCAAGACGTAACATCTCGCGTTTATAAATAGTTTTTTTGTCTGTTTTGCCCTCCTCGACTTTGGTTAAGTGAGACAAGTAAACAGAATTATTTCAGGTATATCCCAAAACACGAACTTTAAGTGCATCAATAAGGACTAACAGTGTGCTGTATTTAGCAGAAGTACAAAAACAGAAAGGTGGTTTACTCAGTGGTGGTGGTAAAACCGAACTGAAACTACTAGCTTGTCAGCGAACTGACCAGAATTGGAGTACTGTGTCGGAAGAAGTGATTGCTGCTGAGGAAGCAAGCAAATTAAATGATGGCGCTTTAGTGCTGGCTGAACTGAATCCGAATCGTCAAGTACAACGGATTCAAGAAGCAGGGCGGCCGCTAGTGAATATTTTGCAGAATTTTTCTCGCCAATTGGAAAAATTTAAGCTCAAGGAAGATGAAATCGATCAGTGGAAACAGTCGCTGACGTTTCAGGCGCAAGAGTTGAATCGGCGTGAAATGGAAATGGAAGCACGCTTAGAACAGTTGCAAAACATGGAAGATGAGTTGCAACAATTGGAGCAGCAAAAACAAGAAGTTGATACATCTCGTAGCGACATTGAACGCTTACAAGGGGAAATTGAGCGCAACCGTCAGGAATTGGAAGGTGCTTGGGAGCATTTGCGGGGCGAGCAACGTCGCTTAGAGGAGCGTCAAGCAGATTTCAAACAAGGGACAGTTTTGGATGAGGAACAAAGTCGGGCGATGAGTGAGTTACTCAATCGCTTATCAAGTCGCGTTGTTCCCACAGAAACAGTAAAACAACACCTTGATGTTGGTTTTGAATTGATAGAAAAGCAGCAAGCTATTCTAAGTCCCCACTGGGAACAACTCCAGCAACAAAAAACTGCTATTGTTCAACAACATGAAGAAGTTGAGCGCTTGTCACAAATATTTAGCGATCGCCAAAATGCATGGCAACAAGGACAAAATTCCCTAGTCCAGCAAACAGCGCAATTGCAAATCAGTACAGCAGAGCTTAAGAGCAAACAAGAGTATATTCAAATACTAAAAGAACAGTTACGCAATCAAGAAGATTTATATCAGCAAATTCACACTTTAGCTGCAACATCTGGTGATGTGGTTCTCGGCCAGCCAGTTGATGTAGAAGCTTTACAAAAAATGCCTTTAGATGAACTACAAAAGATAGTCCAAGACTTAGAGTATAAATTACAAATAGATGCAAGTTTTGTTCACGAACAAGAACAAGAACTGAAATATAAGCAAGAAACTATAGAAGAACTGCAAAATAAATTAAACCAAGCATCTGACCAAGACCACATCAATTTGGAACTGGAACTCAGGGATGAAAACGACCACTATCAGATGTTAAATTCTAGTTTAGTGGGACAACGTCGTAATATGATACAGCGGCAGAACTTTCTCAAACAACATCAAAATATATTGCTACGGCGACAAGGACATACTGTTGCTGACGAAAAAGAAGGTAATCAAATTAATTTAGAGCCAATTCTCTTACGAATTGAAACCCAGAGACAACAACATTCACAGGAAATCCAAAAGTTAGAACGTGAAATTGAGCAAATGCGTGCTGGTATCGATTTAGCTCAAGGAATGATTGACAATCAAACCCACGATTTAGAGGAGAAGCAGCAAGAACTCAAAGCGATCGAAGAAAACTTGTTATCTCTAAGAACAGCAACAGCTCAATGTCGTGGTCGAGTCAATCTTTATGAAGAAGCACTACAACCAATTCAAGATTGTCTAGATAGCTTACGGCAAAAACTCCAAGGAATTGGAGAATCTTTAGATAAGTTCCAGGAAACTGGCGAAAATCAGTTACAGGTAATTACTCAGATCCGCCAAACTCTGCAAAGTTTGATATCTCAACCAGAATTGTTAGCGTCTTAAAAAGTTAGGAGTTAGGAGTTAGGAGTGATGAGTTATGAATTCAAGAAAATTTTTAACTCATAACTTTTAACTCCTAACTATTTTCAAACAAATCCAATCGCCTTGTACTTGAGCGATCGCACCTCCAGGAAAAGGATCGGTTTGCGATCGATTTGGCGCTGTAATTAAAGCCGTTAATTTTTCAATATGCTCAAAACCAGGTGCGTCAGCTAGTACTTCCTGCAACACCTGACGCATCACCCGACGTTGCAACGCCAATGGTGCTTTCTGCAACACCCGACGATTTAACCGCAAGGGAAGAGATGAGGAGAGTGGGGAGATGGGGAGGTGGGGAGATGGGGAGATAAATTGCAACAAGTCTTTCCCCTTGTCCTCTTCTTCATACCCAATGCCCCATTCCATCGCCTCTTCCCGCAATTTTTGAGCAGCTTTTTCCAAATATTCCACTTCGGCTTGTAAAAGTTCTGCTGTTTGGGCTAAGGCTGATTCTACTTGGGGATTGAAATTTTGGCGCAAATATGGTAATAGTTCTTGGCGGATGCGATTGCGGGCGTATTTTACATCTTGATTAGTGGAATCTTCCCAAACTGGTAGTTGAAAATCTTGGCAAAATTGTTGTGTTTGTGGGCGAGTAATTTCTAAAAGTGGACGCACTATCATAATGCCTGTAGTTAGGGGACGTTGCCAAGTCAGGGCTTGCAAGCCATCAGCACCAGTACCGCGAACTAAGTTGTAGAGGAGAGTTTCGGCGCGATCGCTTGCCGTGTGTCCTGTGACTATATATTGATAATTATCTGTTTGGGCGATCGCACTTAAAGCTTCATATCGCCAATCCCGTGCAGCAGCTTCACTATTTATCGGTTCCTTGGCTGTTGCTAAATAAAAAGATATACCCCAGTTTTTAGCTAAATTTTCGACGTGATGAGCATTAGCTTGGGAGTCAGAACGCCAGCGATGATCGCAGTGAGCAATACCTAAATGCCATTCCCATTTGGGTTGTAAATCTAACAGTAATTTTATTAAACACAGAGAATCTTGTCCGCCGGAAACAGCGACTAATAGCCGTTGGTTGCGTTCAAATAAATGACGCGATCGCATTGTGCGATGGATTTTTGCGTGTAGAGGAGTCCATACCATTTTTAGAACTTCTCATAGTTTTTGGATTTGACTTGCAGCAACAACTTCTTTAACAGTTAACGCTAGTTCGGGGAAAGTAGTAGAGAGAATACGGTCATTGCCCGTAAACTTTTGGACTTGGTATTGACCCTCAAGCAATTGGTAAACAAAAATCGTGGGGAGTTTGGGATTACCGAGATAAGCGCGAGAAGCGATCGCTAGATAATCTACAATCCAATACTCAGGAATACCCAGTCGTTGATACTCATCTAGCTTGTCAACATAATCATCATCCCAGTTTGTTGAGGTGACTTCTACAGCAAGTTGAATCGGCTTAATCAGCGCCCCGTAAGCTAAAACATTACTGTTCCACAGTGATGCACTAACTACGCTCACATCTGGATTTCTGCCTTGTTCTTGCCCAGCATCAGTAAACGTCCTGATGATAATATCTTTGTCAGCAATATATTCAAGTCCCAAGCGTCTAATTTCATCATTGAAGGCAAGCATTAAAAACCTTGCTACATTCTTGTGCGCTCTGGTTGCCTCCACTGGTATAATCTCTCCATCTATCAGTTCGTAAATGCCACCATCAGGGTATTGTTCTAGAAACTCTTCAAAAGTTAGTTTTTTAACTGGAGTCTGAACCATATTGTTCACCCATTAAAAGAACAATTCGCAATTGTGGATAAAATAATGTAATTCATAATTTTTGCAAGTCAGATTCAATCTGCATTTTCCAGTTTGGATCTGTTGCCTTATTTTAGACAATTACTACAACACAAAGTAGATAACTTTGTAATCCTCTCTGCGTCTCTGCGCCTCTGCGTGAGATAAAAATCCTGTATAAATTCCCAGATAACTTTATGACACAAATTCAAATCGGAATCGAAGGCGAAGACGCACCAACAGTAGCCGCAGCATTGCTAGAAATCCCCGGAATATCGGGAACCTACGAAGTCTCAACCCAAAAAGAGGGGACTTTAGCGGCGATCGCTACCATTGTTGGCATTGTGGGTGGTGCTGTGGCTTTAGCCGAACAAATCCGCAAATGGCATCAAGAATGGCATCAATCTCATCTCTACCGTTACTAGTTGCAGGTAACGCGCATAAACAAGACTGCGGTTGTGATGGAGCGCATGGGCGATCGCACTTCGCTAAGGAGCAAAAAAAAATTATACAATTCTGTTGGTAATCTAACGCCAGCTATTCCTGAACATACTACCATTTCAATAATCTTGGTTGAGCGCCAGTGATTCCTAAAAGTTCTCTAACGCCAAGAAGCTTTAAGATTCCCGTGCTGTAAAATATGTATATATAAATTTTTCATATAAATAACACCTGATGAGTTCCTTACCCGCTAATCGTGCTAATACCCTCAAAGCTGCTTTTCGTGTTTGTGATGTAGCTCCTTTAGTGAGTAATAGAGATATTGAACGTTATTATGTTGATTTATCAAAAGTCCGCAAGACAGAGGCAATTAATACTGTTAAAAAGCGCTTAGATTTTCTGGAACCCACAGAATTTTGCAGCCTTCTATTTACTGGACATCGGGGATGCGGTAAAAGTACAGAATTAAGGAAGATTCAGCAAGAATGGGAATCTCAATATAAAGTTATTTATATAGAAGCCGACGCTGAACTAGATATATTAGACGCAGAATACACAGATTTATATTTGGTAATTATTAAAAAAGTTGCTGACGTGCTATATTCATCGGAATTAAATTTTGATGCACAACTTTTAAAGAATTTTGAGTCTTGGTTTCAAGAAATTACTCAAGAAACCGAACAAACAGTTGAAAGGTCAGTAAGTATCAGTGCTGAGGGGGAAGCAGGTATAAAGATTCCCTTTATTTCAAAGCTATTGGGTAAAATCCAGGCTCAAATTAAAGGCGCTGACAAACAAAGAAAGACAGTTCGTCAGAATTTACAAAAAGATATTGGTCGTTTACAAGCAGATATAAATTTGTTGCTAGGTGATGCTTTTGTCAAGCTTAAATCAAAATATCCTGAATATGAAAAAGGATTTCTAATTATTTTTGATAACTTAGACAGAGTGCCTCCAAATGTAGCTAAACACTTATTTTGTGATTACGCCTTTCAATTACAAAGTCTACATTGTACGATTATCTATACAGCGCCAATTTCTATAGTCTATTCTGAAAATAATTTGGCTAATACCTTCGACACTCCCAATATTGTGCCGATGGTCAACATATATGAGTTTGAACAAGACAAAACCAATCTAGATCATAATGATGATGGTCTAACAGCAATTATGAGTTTAATTGAACAAAGAGTTGAAGTAGATGCAGTGTTTGAATCGCGTCAACTATTGGTAGATTTAGCGAAAGCAAGCGGTGGTCACATCCGCCAATTGATGCAAATAGCATCACAAGCATTTCTTACAGCCGCAACTCGTGAGCATGAGAAAGTTACTGCGGATGACATCATTTATGCGATTAACCAAGAGCAGTTTAATTTTGAGCGGAGTATATCAACAGAATACTATTCTGCGTTGGCTGCGGTATGTGTAAATAAGGATGTTTCTAAAGATGAAATAGGCAGGTTAATGCTGTTCAGTCTTTGGGTTTTTGAGTACAACGGTAAAAATCGCTGGAATTATGTTAATCCAGTTGTGAGGCAAATCCATGCTTTCCAAGAAGCAGTCAAATCAGCCACAAGTAACCCATGAGTTTAATTTAAAAAAAGAAAGTTTTGTGCAAATAAATCAGCAGTCATTAGCGGAACTGTTAACCTTTATTGACTTTGCTGACACTCAGTTAATGATTGGGTTCGTTGCTGTTAACTTCGCAGAAGATAGAAATACTTTAATTGAAATCCTCAACAACCATCCTCAATGTCATGAGATTCAGTTTGAAATTCTCGATTTTGCCGATCCTAATTTGCGTTTTTTAAGAGATGAAATTATTCGTGATTTAAAAGAAATTCATTTAAAACCAGATAACAAATTAGTTTTAATTGTTATTGGTTTAGAAAAGTCTATTGGTTTATCTGGAGAATATCCGCCTGTACTGCAAGACTTGAACTTTGTCCGAGACGCTTTTACTAATAGTGTTCCTCACCCTATACTGATATTTCTACCAGATCATGCTCTAACACGTTTGGCAAAATATGCCCCAGATTTTTGGGCATGGAGAAAAGGAATATTTTATTTTCAAACAGTCCAGTCTACTCAAGAGTTGGCTATTGAAAAAACAATTCAGTCTGAGAGAATATTAGGAAGTTTAGATTTACGAGAAAGGCAAGAGCGGATTGATTTACTTGAACGCTTGCTAATGGAAGAATCAACAGATGTACGTACCCGCATTACTATTTTGCAGGAATTAGGGGCAGCTTATAGGAGTATTGCTGAGGTAGAAAAAGCAGAATATTTTTTGCTAAAAGCTTTGAAGCTGATTGAAGAAGATGAAAATCTAGCAGAAATCAAAGCTAGCGTTCTCCACGAACTGGGTGACACATATCATGATTTGGGAAAATGGGATAGAGCGATCGCACTCTACAATCAGTCTTTGGAAATAACTGAACACATTGGTGATGTCCAAGGCAAAGCGGTGACGTTGTACGAACTAGCAGGTATCTACGCCAACAAAGGCGATGTGGATAAAGCGCTCGCACTCTACAATCAGTCTTTGGAAATAGCTGAACGCATTGGTGATGTCCAAACCAAAGCAGCGACGTTGCACGACCTAGCAGGTATCTACGCCAACAAAGGCGATGTGGATAAAGCAATCGCACTCTACAATCAGTCTTTGGAAATAGCTGAACGCATTGGTGATGTCCAAACCAAAGCGGCGATGTTGAGTAATCTGGGAATTCTTTACGCCAACAAAGGGGAAGTAGATGAAGCGATCGCACTTTACAATCAGTCTTTAGAAATAAAAGAACGCATTGGAGATGTCCAAGGCAAAGCGGCGACGTTGAGCAATCTGGGAATTCTCTACGCTAACAAAGGAGAAGTAGATGAAGCGATCGCACTCTACAATCAGTCTTTGGAAATAAAAGAACGCATTGGAAATGTCCAAGGCAAAGCGGCGACGTTGAGCAATCTGGGAATTCTCTACGCTAACAAAGGAGAAGTAGATGAAGCGATCGCACTCTACAATCAGTCTTTGGAAATAAGTGAACGCATTGGAGATGTGAAAACTAAAGCGGCGACGTTGCACAAACTGGGAATGCTCTACGCCGACAAAGGGGAAGTGGAGCAAGCGATCGCACTTTTCAATCAGTCTTTGGAAATAACTGAACGCATTGGTGATGTCCAAACCAAAGCAATGACTCTGTGCTGGTTAGGACATTTGGCAGAACAGCAGGGTGAATACGCTAAAGCGATATCCTATTTGCAGCCAGCTTTAGAGATTTTGCAGCGATTGAAGTCACCGGACGCTGAAAGTGTGAGGGTGAGTCTTGATAGGATAATTCGTAATTCGTAATTCGTAATTACAGCACGGAAAGTTTTTTGTTTCACGCAGAGGCGCAGAGGCGCAAAGAAGAAGGCAAGAGTGTGATTTAGGTAAATGAAAACTGCTGTAATGAGTCTTGGATACTCATGAATGAGTCTTTGATATTCGCGTGAGAATCTTTGATATTCGTCGGCGAGTCTTTGATATTCACGCGAGAGTCTTTGATATTCGTCGGCGAGTCTTTGATATTCACGCGAGAGTCTTTATAACCTTAGCTTTTCCATTACTTTCTCGTTGGGATGAGGTCGTTTAGCCTCCGACAAAATATTAGTATCTAGTAAATACTTTAGACTCATAAATTAACTTCTCTTCCTGGTGACTTATCCCGTAGATTTTCAAAAGTGTCATCATCAATACTTTCTAAATCAACCCTTTGTCTAAAGTCTTGTAAAGCTGACCAAAAATCAGTAATTTCTTTACTTTCTCTTAAAGTTTTTTGATGTTCAGATATAGAAAATGGTTTTTTAACTGATAATTTATATTTGAGAAATTGAATAAAATCTAAAACTTCTTGCTGTTTATCTGGTGGTAATTCTCGGAATGTTTGTAGAACTGTTTGTTCAATAGTCATAGTTTTACCTCTGCTAGATGAGATACGATTACATTATAAGAAAATTGCTGTAATGAGGCTTTAATATTCGTGGATGAGTCTTTAAACTCGATTTTAGATTAAATCAGGATCTATGCCGAGCGATCGCAACTGTTCTGCTAATAATTGAGCTTTTTGTTCTGCTTGTTGAGCTTGTTGTTTTGTCTGTTGAGCTTGTTGTTGAGCAAGTTTTCTATCTTCTTCTGGTGTTAAAAACCTTTGTCCTTGTTGACTATACCAATACATCCACTCCCGTGGTATGCCAAGATAAGTTCCTCGTTCTATGCCAATTCCTAAACCTATCTCTGGCAACCAAACGCGTAGGCATAGCCCGTCGTAGACATCGCCATTAAGTAATTCATAAGCATTATTAACTAATTTATAAACTTCTAAACGTGAATTTTCGTCACGAAATGGGTTGTAAATTACATAATACAAAAACCCCAATCTTGCGTACTCTGCCTTTTTGGTTGAGTACTCACCGCGATCTATGTGAGAAACTACCTCAAGTACTAATATCGGTAGTTTCTTTTCTTCCCAAAGCACATAACTGGGACGGAGATTTTCATCATAAAATCGCTTAACGCCCAAACTCAAAAACGCATCTGGGACTATCGCTGGTAAATTTGGGTCGTAATAAATACCCATGCGAATACCAAAAAACCAATCCATGCTATCTGCCCAAGCCATTGCTAATAAGCTTCTGAGTAAATCAGGAATTGATTTTTGTAATTGATTATCTACTGGGGTATCGTCAGAGTCAGGTAGTTCTTTTGAAGAGGGCAAACGAGCTGATAGATCGTAATTTACCATGATGGATTTACCGTTCCTCAGTTATTAGTACATCTTTATTTTATTAATTAATTTTGATACGAACTCAGCACATCCTATTTTTATTTTTAAACATCAAGAGGCAAAGAAACCCGACTTATTTAATAAATCGGGGTTCTTTTGCTAATTGGATATTAATTTTCTACTTGTTTGAGCTTTTGAAAAATTTCCTCAAGTGGTGATTCAGAACCCTCAGGACAAAATTCTAAAGCAAGTCTAACTTTTCCTTTTTTCCATCCCTGAGTGCTAAATTGTAAAACTTCACAATTTAATCCTTGAGTATACAAATCTGCTTCATTGGTATTTTCTGCGCCAATATAATCCTTAATTGCAGCAATCAAATCACGCACTTTAAAAGTTTTAGCAATGTTTAACTTATTAAAAGTGTCTGGTTCTATAGACACAACTTCATCGTGATTTAGTATCTCAAATCCATCTATCATAAAAATCTCCTGTGACTAAATCTATCTTTTCCAAAGATTTAGCAGCACATCCGAAATAAAATGATGATTTTGTAGATTTGGTGGCTGTAATCTGCTTTGCTTGATGACTGTTAACTGTTAACAGTCAACAGCCACCACTGATATTTTTGACAACTGAAATAGGATTGCTATATTTTGGCGAGTTTTTTAGAAAAACCAACCGTAAGAATGTAAGCCTTTACCCAAAAGATTTACACCCAGATAGCAAACCCAAACAACCACAAAGCCAGTAGCAGCTAAAATTGCTGGACGACGGCCTTGCCAACCACGAGTAATTCTGGCGTGGAGGTAGGCGGCGAAAACTAACCAAGTGATTAACGCCCAAGTTTCTTTAGGATCCCAACTCCAATAGGAACCCCAAGCTTCGTTAGCCCAAACGCCACCAGCAATAATGCCAATTGTCAGCAGGGGAAATCCTAGTCCGATGATGCGATAGCTAATGTTATCAAGGGTTTCAGCAAGGCTAAGGCGTTGGGGTGAAAGGGGTTCGGAATCTGGGATTTCAGATTTGGGATTTGCGACTGGGGTTGTTGTGACTAAACCCAAAACAGCAGTGTTAGCGTTACCGTTACCATTGCTACTACTTTCAAAGCGAGCAAAGCCATTATTTTCTACAGGGGGTGCTGCTGGCTCAGAAATCAGTTCACCTGCTTTGTGTAAGCGGTAGCCGTTGCTGCGATAGCCACCAGTACCAACAGAACTGCCTTGTAGTTGGATGTTTTGGCCGCGAGTCACAATTAGAAAAGCGATCGCTAACAGCGAACCTACCATCAAAGCGGCATAACTCAACATCATAACGCTGACATGCATCATCAGCCAATTTGACTTCAAAGCAGGTACCAAAGGCTCCGACATTTGCATTTGGGCTGGTAATGTCAGGGTAGCAAAAGCCACAATCCCCATTGCCACAGGAGCTGTAGCAACCCCAACCAAGCGGCTACGGCTAGTATTTTCAGCAATCAGATGAACTGTGGTAATTCCCCAAGTTAAGAAAAACAAAGATTCATACAAATTGCTAAGGGGAAAATAACCCGCTTCTATCCATCGTGCCCCTAATAGTGTAGCCATACACAAATTAGCGATCGCCATCCCAGCTGTCCCCAAAGCGGCTAGATAAGGCAGATTCGGAAAAGCCGCTCCCCCCCAATACACCAGCATCGTCAGGAATAAAACGGCAAAGGACGCATTGTCCAGCCAGTTCTGGAGTACAACCAGATTCATAAACTCTTCTCTCCGTGGATTCTTTAAAATATCAATTCTGACTGTTCTGATCCTATCTGCTTAATGGGCAATGGGGAATGG
Source organism: Nostoc sp. 2RC (assembly GCF_014222165.1). Classification (NCBI taxonomy): domain Bacteria; kingdom Bacillati; phylum Cyanobacteriota; class Cyanophyceae; order Nostocales; family Nostocaceae; genus Nostoc; species Nostoc sp. 2RC. The sequence goes on along the minus strand of NZ_JACKZU010000046.1, from coordinate 8,135 downwards.
GGAATGGGGCAAAACCCTTCGGGTAGGGGAAAGGGGAAGGGGAAAAGGGAAAGAAAAAACCTTTAACCTTTACCCCAACCCCAATGCCAAGTGAAAAATGCAAAACGCAAACAGTATTGGGGGGATCTTTCCTTTACCCTTTCCCCTTTCCCCTTTCCCCTTTCCCCTATCCACCCACTTTTTTAAGTGCTATGAAAATGTCATAACGATTACTACGACTGTCGCTGACGGCAGATGTCATACCAATTGAGCGTGTTGCGTTTAACAAAGTTTGTTGATTGGGAATCAAAGTTGGTAAGGGAAAATTTTTCGCGGTTCGTTCTACATCCAGGTAAAATTGACCGTTTGTCGGATTCAGTTGTGTTGGAACTGTTTGCTGGAAGGGCAGAGTAGTAGCTAGTGTGTTGTTGGGTTTCGGAAGAATTTTATCAGTGATGGGAGCGCCCACTACAAAAAAGGCGATGTTTTCATCTAACCAGCCGTGGGTGGCTGTTAGCGTACCATAGGGTGATATCCAATTAACAACAGGTTGATTTGCCACTTTCCCTGGCTGGATTTGGAATTGGTATTGATTTGACATTACTTCATCAAGTTTACTGATGGATGCTTCTGCGGATTTGCGGTCGCTTGTCTGTACCATGAACAGTAAACCGACACGAAAATTATCTGGTGAACCTTGTTTTGGTGTATTGGGAATCAGTGATAAAGAAAACTCGCCTTTCATCCAACTGAGTAAATCTTTATCTAAATCGAGGTCGGTAAGAGATTTTACACCATTCCGCAGTTGTTCTGGTGCGATCGGTGAAAGAGGATTTCCTTGGGATGTTAAAACATATTCTGCCCACGATCGCTGCAAGTTTCCGCCAGAAAACATCATTAAGGTTTCTGCTGGTACGCGGCTTTGCATTTTCCCAGCTTTGTTTTCCACTGCTAACACTCGTTGACTATTAGGGTTGAGCCAAGAAACAGCTTTTAAGCGAATTCCTTCTGGCTCTAAGGTCATTGTTGCCCCTAAACCTTGGTTATTTTGCAGTTGAGCTAAAACTTGAGCAGGTAAAGGACGGTTTGGAGAAGCTGCGGCTATTTTGGCTGTTGTTGGTATGTTGACGTAAAATTGAGCAAAAGGTTGGTTATTGGCGATTTTCGGAAAATTTTCGGCAAATCCCCCTGTTGTCACCAGGGATGTTTGATTTTTGTAGGCATCAATGGTTCTTTCTGTGGCTTTAGGACTATCAGTTATCACCAAGAAACGTCCATCTAGCAATGCTGCCGAAAAGTTTTCTCCTGATTGTCCCTGATTTTGTTTAATGGCAATTCCTTGATAAGTGCGGTCAACCCATTGGCCTTGTTTGAGACTTTTGGGTTGTGCGAAGATGCTTTTTGCTATTTCTGGGTTTTTGACTGGCAATACCATTACCATTGACTGCTGATCCCCAGTTACATCTGCATCGGTGGTAACTGGTTTAGGGACAGATTTATTCGTTGTTTGTGGTGCGAGAATGGCAATTGTAATGTTATTGCCTACCCAAGGAGCAATATCTTTCTGGAAGTCGTAACCATTATTGGTGAGAAAGCGATCGCGCCACTGCACTAAATTTTTATCTAGTTCTGCTTGCGTTTCTTTTGTCCCCAACTCCCGTAATTTCTGCCATTGTTGGGGATCTGTTGTTAAGGAAACCGCAAACAAAGCATCACCAGGAATAATATTTGCACCTACTAGCAAATCATTCCAAGATGGTTGTCTTTGTAACCAGTATGCTGCACTGCCCGCAGCAATTAATAACCCAGCAGACGATAGCGTCAGCACCAAAGACGGTTTCTGATTTTTCTTCATGGGAACAGACACAAGAGGCGGTGCCATTGAAACCTAATACCTCATACTTGCAAACTCATTACTCACTTGATTGCTTCAGTCAATCAATTTTGGATTTTAAATTTTAGACTTCGACTCCGCTCAGTCGAACGATTTTGGATTGACCCCGACTACTCTAGGTAGGAGTTTGAGGATTTTAAGTTTTGGATTTGTTCCACACACAAGGCATGGAGCATAAACCACAATAATCTCAAATCAGCACGGTCAACCAAAAAGTTTCTCGTTATTTAGGGTAGCCAAGTCGATAAATTTTTCCACCCTCGACATAGATTGTATTTCCGTAATCAATTTTCGTACTGTTTCAAAAACGCTGTTTTAGTGGTTAGTTACCTTTTTTAACATGCTTTGTTGAATTTCGCAGAACGCTTCCTTGAAACGGATGCCTTTGCGAAAGTTTTCGATACTTCAATTCGTTATTTCAGGCACTTCGAGGATATAACTAAGTTGACAAAGCTGCAAGTCATTAGCAAATTGTACTTCCTGATAATTACACAACTGTTATCTGTTGTTTTAACTTTATCTAACTTAGAATAATTCAGTATTCATTAACTTGTATCGGTTACCGATGTTAGAATCCAAATATGTGATTGAATTATAATTTTCGTTAACTTGTATTATTTAAATCTCAAACGAATGTTATTTTTGCTGAAAACTAACTGCTAATTTTTGGAAATCAAAAATCAAATAATAAGGCTTACGCAAGCACTATTTTGTCATTGCCACTGGAACGTAGTATTGGGCAGCAATCCCAGAGTTTTTGGCGATTACTTCTCTACAAGACGCTTCGCCAACGCGTAGCTTGCTTCTCCGTGGAGTACGCTTTGCTCGTAATAACCTAAAATCGTAGTTATTGCGTAAGTCCTGAATAATTAAAAATCAATCTGGGAATTTGCAATATTTTAGTAGAGACACAAAATTCTGCGTTTCTACTACAAATTACCCAAATTGTAGCTTTTTCGCGACTATACCTCAGCATTCACACCACTTAACTGCATAGGGCCCAAATATTTCGTTAAATAAGGCGAAAAAACTTCATAAATCAAGGTAAGCGGCTGTCCGTGATGCCAGAATAGATAGTGGCGGCCCCAAAAAGGCCCGTTGACGTTAAAACCTGACTGTAGCGCTGGAGAGTAACCGTAATAAATACCTCGCACATCGCGATACAACTCCGTGCGGAGACGAGCTAAACTAGCCCAAATAGGTAATGAGCGATTTTGCAAATACTCATCTACATGGCTGGCTTCCCACCAAGAAGTCGCATAGGCCAATCGCTGACCAGAAGCAGTACGCAGCCACACCTGTCGCCGTAATCGCGGCCCTGGTACAGCTTGGATTAAATCAGGAGCATTATCCAAGTCCATACCAATCAATGACATATCAATGACATCTACTTCTGTAGGCTCGCCTGTAAGCAATTCTAAATGACGTGTTGGCGAACCATCCCCCAAAAGTAGTAGCTGCCAAGCTGGTGCAAGCTGAGTGTGAGGCAAACTTTTTTGAATTACTTCCTCCCCTCCTTGCCAAATCGGAGTCAAGCGATGCCAAGCCCCTGGCAGTGTTAAGTTGTTCGTTGGCGTAAAAGTAATAGTCAATGTTTTTTACAAAACTTCACCTATCTCTATAAAAGCATAAAAAACAATAGAGTCATTAGTCATTAGTCATTAGTCATTGGGTATCGGGCATGTTGACTGGTGACTGTTGACTCATGAGTGGGAAGTTATTATTCTCCCCACACCCTCTGCCCTTTTACGATTTAAGGGTCAACAACCTCAGGTGTTTCAATCCTTTGGCTATTGACCCTTGATTAATAAATTCAAAATGCGGATGGCGAGACTCGAACTCGCAAGGCAAAGCCACACGCACCTCAAGCGTGCGCGTATACCAATTCCGCCACATCCGCGCATGTTGTCTGAATATAGACTATAGCACAAGAAAATAATTATAGTAAGATGAGTTCTCAATTTCAGTGTACGGTTTCATAAATTTCCTCAAGGCGGTATCTGGCTGACAGAAATGTAGCAGATGCACAAGTGATATTAAAAGGGTTAGAGCTACTGTTAAGAGGCACAATGAGGGACAAAAGGTGTCGTTTATCAGGTGACGCCTTTTGAGGGAAAAACTAATTCGGGAAACTTGCCAAGATTAGCAACGGCAATGTTGTTAATCTAGTTAAGCCTCCTAGAGGCAGCAAGCCCAATTCTTGACTTTGGTGAAGATGAAGGTTGGAAATCTCCTGTCATAATTTGAAATAACGCGAAAGCGTTGTTGCACATCAGATGGGAGAAAATGTCAATCTACTGGTACTAATATCGAAACTCCAAAATGAAGTTTGACAAAATATTAATTGCCAATCGGGGAGAAATCGCGCTTCGCATTCTCCGCGCCTGTGAAGAAATGGGAATTGCGACAGTTGCGGTTCACTCTAGTGTTGACCGTAATGCTCTCCACGTTCAACTTGCTGATGAAGCGGTTTGCATTGGCGAACCTGCTAGCAGTAAGAGTTATTTGAATATTCCCAATATCATTGCTGCTGCATTGACCCGCAACGCCACTGCTATTCATCCAGGTTATGGGTTTTTGGCTGAAAATGCTAAATTTGCAGAAATTTGTGCTGCCCATGACATTGCCTTTATCGGCCCAACTCCCGAAGCTATCAGGCTGATGGGGGATAAATCCACTGCCAAAGAAACCATGCAAAAAGCTGGAGTTCCGACAGTACCCGGTAGTAATGGGTTGGTAGAATCCGAGCAAGAGGGATTACAACTCGCTAAGGATATCGGCTATCCAGTGATGATTAAAGCCACAGCAGGTGGCGGTGGCCGGGGTATGCGCTTGGTGCGTTCTGAAGACGAATTTGTCAAACTTTTCCTAGCAGCCCAAGGAGAAGCAGGAGCAGCTTTTGGTAATTCTGGCGTTTACATAGAAAAATTTATTGAACGTCCTCGGCACATAGAATTTCAAGTTTTGGCAGATAACTACGGCAATGTCATCCACTTGGGGGAACGAGATTGCTCTATTCAGCGCCGGAATCAAAAGTTACTGGAAGAGGCTCCGAGTCCAGCTCTTGACCCAGACTTGCGCGAGAAAATGGGACAAGCTGCTGTGAAAGCGGCCCAATTTATTAACTACACTGGGGCGGGCACCATAGAGTTTCTCTTGGATAAATTCGGTAAATTTTACTTTATGGAAATGAACACCCGGATTCAAGTAGAACATCCTGTAACAGAGATGATTACTGGAGTAGACTTAGTTGCCGAACAAATCCGGGTTGCCCAAGGGGAAAGACTAAAGCTTACCCAAGACCAAGTAGTTTTACGAGGTCATGCCATCGAATGTCGAATTAATGCTGAAGACCCAGATCATGATTTTCGCCCATCTCCGGGGAGGATCAGCGGCTATCTTCCTCCTGGAGGCCCTGGTGTTCGCATTGATTCCCACGTTTACACAGATTACCAAATTCCCCCTTATTACGATTCTTTGATTGGCAAGTTAATTGTTTGGGGGTCAGATCGTCCTACTGCGATTAACCGTATGAAACGCGCACTACGGGAATGTGCCATTACTGGGTTACCCACTACTATCGGGTTTCACCAGAAAATCATGGAAACTCCACAGTTTTTGCAGGGTAATGTGTATACAAATTTTGTGCAGGAGATGAACGGGTAGGGTGGCAACGCTTGGGGAAAGGGGAAAGGGAAAAGGGAAAAGGAGGGATCTTTGTTTGCCCCTTGCGCTATGCCCTTTGCCCCATGCCCCATGCCCAATGCCCCATGCCCACATCTAATTCACATGAGCCAGCATGGTTAATAATCCTTGCTGGCCTAGCAGAATTTCTCGTGCCAGGGTAAAAATAGCAACCCAAATGATGGGGGTAATGTCCACTCCGCCGATGGGGGGTACGAGTTTTCGTACTGGGATTAAAAATGGTTCAGTGGGCCAAGCTATTAAATTAAAGGGCAAACGATTGAGATCGACTTGTGGATACCAAGTGAGAATAATCCGAAATATAAATAAAAATGTCATCAGCCCTAACAGGGGGCCGAGAATCCAAGCGGTCAAGTCAACACCAGTCATGGGTTTAAACAACTAACTATCTCGTGAATAAACAAAACACTTGGGCGAACGGCAAGCCGCGCTTTGCTAACACCAGCAAATTTGAAGCTTTGTAAAGCACTCTCATTACAATTTTATTTCAATAGAGAACAACTGGGCACTGAATTTACTGAGCATTACTTGAGAAATAACAATTTTCGACTTTAGCAGTTGCCACCTAGAGGCTTCTCAAGAAAGTACTACACTATTAAAATTAGTGATGAAGTGTGTAAAAAAAGGTTGAGAACTATGACGCCCGCTTTAGCAAATTTTCTTTGGAGTCTCTTTTGGGGTGCTGCAATTGTTGTGATCCCCATTACAGGCGCTCTGATTTTCATTAGCCAAAAAGATAAAATTCAGCGTTCATAATCCTTCGGATTGTCGAATAGGCTCTCACAAAGGATTATTTCTCAGCTATTTACTTCAATCATTGCATCAAAAGCGCCAGTTTTTGCGATTGGGAGACTTGTAGCTGAGAAAACATTTTTTCAGTTTTCGGTAAACAGCTTCAGAGCTTCTTTGCCAGAGGCTTTGAAGCTTCAATATTATGATGACTAATTAGAGTAGTGATTTTAATTGTGACTCGCTAACATAGATTTGATATTGGGAAAACAGCAATGATAAATTTTGGGCTGAACTCAGCCAGTATTCTGGCTCAGGTAAATTTTGGGGCGAACTCAGCCAGTATTCTAGGAATTTTCCTGGCTGTGGCTGGGGCAGCACTGTATTTTCTCCGCACTGTACGCCCAGAACTGTCACGAGATCAAGATATCTTTTTTGCGGCAGTGGGTTTGCTATGCGGCTTCATTCTCATCTTCCAAGGATGGCGACTAGACCCGATTCTTCAATTTGGTCAATTGCTTTTAGTGGGCACAACTGTGTTTTTTGCGGTTGAAAGTATTCGACTACGAAGTATAGCCACCCAGCAAGCTAAGCGCAACACTCCCATTGTGGATGATGAGCGAGAGGTAAGTGGAAATTATTCCTACAACCGCAATCGCAGGAAGTATCAAGCTGAGATGGATGACGACTTAGAGCCGCTGCCTTATGAAGAGGAAGAAGAACGCCCTATGCGTCCTCGAATTCGCGCTAGCAGAGATGACATTTCAACTCGTGATGACTACTACGAGGATCAATCCCCTCGTCGTTCAGAACGCCGCAACAGCAATAATAATGAAAGACAAAATCCAAGTGATAAAACGCGGCGGCGTACTTCTGGGCGTCCAGTGAGTCGTCCTTCTCCAAGTTTTGAAGATGAAAACTGGGGTTCTTCATCCAGGGAAGTTGATGATTGGGAAAGTTCGGGTGGTGAATCGAGAAAACCATCTCGCCGTGGTAGTAATGGGCCCCAGCGACCAGAAAGCCGCGAGGATGATGTTGCTCCCAGACCAAGAAGGCGTCGTCCAACCACTGACTCAACTCCTCGACGACCCCGCGAAGATGATGATGCGATTCCAACTGAATATGTACCATACAACCCAATTGAAAAGCCTAATGAAGGGCCAGATAATTCAACTAATTTTGATGACGATGTTTAAAAGAACTGGTGTGAGGTAGATTTAGGGGCAATGGAAAACACTTGAGGTGAAAAAATTTACGCCTAGATTGTGGCTCCAAAGACCAATTCATTGGAGCCTGGTTTTTGGTTTTACAAGTTTGCTTGTATCTTGTGGTTCTAACGATATTCCCATAGGGCCTACTTCCCTCAACAGTCGCTACACCGAGGAGCAACCTGCTTTGAGTGGAAATGGGCGCTTTTTAGCGTTTGTATCAAATCGCAATGGCAATCAGCAGCTACTGGTGTACGATTTGGAAAGGCAAATCTTTATTTCTACACCAGGGATAAACCGACAGGAAACCATTGCTGAAAGTCCTAGCTTAAGCTTCACCGGGCGTTACATTGCTTATATTACTAGCGACCAAGGTAGACCAGTAGTGGCACTTTACGATCGCGCCACCCAACAGTCACAAATCCTCACCCCAATCTATCGCGGTTGGGTCAGAAAGCCTAATATTAGCCCAGATGGGCGTTATGTCGTCTTTGAAAGCGCCAGCCGCGGTCAGTGGGATATTGAAGTCCTAGACCGAGGGCCGAATGTAGAGTTAGATATTCCTAATGGTGCAACTGTGACGCCTCCGTAGGGAGTGGGGAGGTGGGGAGGTGGGGAGG
>NZ_JACKZU010000468.1:0-5741 GCF_014222165.1 Nostoc sp. 2RC | reverse complement strand
TCCCCCACCCCTTCACCAACCCCTAGCAGCACCTTCACTACGAGGATCGGCGGCTCCTTCTAAAGTGCCATCGGGTGTAACTGCGATCGCGTTACCATTACCCCAAGGTGCAGTTTCTTTGATGTTGTGTCCGCGACGGCGTAAGTTCTCTAAAGTCAAAGCATCTAAACCCCAAGATTCGACGCGCAATTCGTCGGGAAGCCATTGATGATGTATGCGTGGAACGGAGACAGCTGCACCAACATCCATGTTGTATTCCAGCACATTCAAAATTATTTGCAACACTTGGGTGATGATGGTGCTACCACCAGGGGCACCTGCGGCCATGCGGAAACGATTATTTTGGGTGACAATTGCCGGGGTCATGCTGGATAAAGGAGTTTTACGGGGTGCAATGCTGTTGGCTTGGTTACCAACTAAACCAAAGGCATTGGGAACTCCTGGCGCAGCAGCAAAATCATCCATTTCGTTGTTGAGGATAATTCCGGTTCCTGGTGTCACTATACCAGCACCAAAACCAAGGTTGATGGTGAAAGTTAGACTGACGGCGTTGCGTTGGTCATCGACAACGGTTAGATGACTGGTTTCGGGAGATTCGTTGCGAAGACTGGGGGATGGGGAGACTTGTACTGAGCGGAGCCGAAGTATGGGGAGACGTTGAGAATTGAGATTTCCAGGCTTGACTTGGGTGGAGGGTCTAGCCCGATCCATGTTAATTTCTTGGCGGCGTTTTTTGGCGTAAGCTGGACTAATTAATTCTTGTACGGGGACTTTAACAAAATCTGGGTCGCCTAAATATTGTGAGCGATCGCTGTAAGCAATCTTCATTGCTTCTACTATTAAATGTATGGCGTCTGGATGGTGCCATCCTAGAGATTTTAAATCTGTGTCACCGATAATATTTAAAATTTCTAATAGATGCACGCCTCCTGATGATGGTGGCGGCATTGAGCAAATTTGAGCTTTGCGGAAGTTTCCACAAACGGGATACCGCCAAATTGGTTTATAGGCTTTTAAATCTTCTAAAGTAATTAAACCGCCATTTTTTGTCATATCGGCGGCGATGGTTTTGGCAATTTTTCCAGTGTAAAAATCTTGGGGATTTTTGGCAATTGTCGTTAAAGTGCGGGCTAAATCGCGCTGTATCAGCTTGTCTCCTGATTTATAAAATTCACCGTTACGAGTGAAAATTTGCCGCGCTGCGGGGTTATTAATAATTAATTCTTTGCGGGATTGGTTGTTTTGCAGATAACGCCAAGTTGCGGCATCACCAATGACAAAGCCATCTTTAGCAAGTGCGATGGCAGGTTTTACCACTTGTTCCCAAGAAAGCTTACCATAGCGCCGATGCACCTCATAAAGTCCCGCCACCGTTCCCGGTGTCGCCACTGCTAAATAGCCATTAATACTTGCATTGGGACGTATCTTACCTTGTGCGTCTAAATACATATTTCTTGTAGCCTTTAAGGGGGCGCGTTCCCGGAAATCCAAGGCTTTGATTTCGCCGGTTTTCTCAGAATGCACCAGCAAAAATCCACCGCCACCAATTCCCGCCGAAAAAGGCTCAACTACAGAAATTGCAAAGGTTGTGGCTACGGCTGCATCCACCGCATTACCACCCTGACGTAACATAGAAATTCCCGCTTCACTGGCCAGAGGATGCGCTGAAACCACCATCCCTTTTTTACTGCGTAGGGGTGTAAAGGCCGCTGATGCAACTTGGCTGTAAAGCAGGACACTAAAAGAAAAGATGGCGATTGCAACTCGCTTCGGTTTGGCGATACTGAGCATTTTTATGCCATTTTGTTTGATATTTATATAGGCTACCGCCTAACCGCGCATTTTATATTTTTGCAGAGCGATCGCTATTCCGATTTTATAGACATCTTAATTAAAGGCGCTGATAAGTCAATACGGTTCAGTTAAGGCTAAAACTCTTGGTCAAATTCAATTTTTTTAACGTAGACGCGTAGCGGCTTGCCGCAGGCTACCGCCAAGGACGCATTCGCGCAGCGTCTCGTCAGAGAAGGACGCAAAGAAAAGAAAGAAAGGCTTAACTGAACTGTATTGGCTGATAAGTAGATAGTCATGATTAAATTTAAGATGTCATTGCGTTCGCGTAGCGTCTCGTAGAGAGCTACGCGAACGCAATGACAGAACATATTATATTTATTTATGTCCATCTACTTAGAAGATGACAACCCAATAGCTTAATGCTCTGATTCGATTTGCTGTTGAAAGTAAGTTCGCAAAGCCTCTGCCAAAGCTGGAACCCGAACAGCGCGGCGCACTAAATCGTCATCGGCTTCACGCACGTAGATTTGCACAATATCGGCAACTGTGACATTGTTTTCATCCCGACTCACCAGTTCGATTTCATCCCCTACACCAATTTCACCTTCTTGGACTACTGAAAAGTAAATGCCACTCAATCGACTGTTGAGAAACCGTTTGACCATATCATCTCGTCCAAACTTGAGATTGAGCTTGAAGCAAGGGAACCGGGGCTGCGTCACCATCACAACAGCCGAGCCAATACGAAAGCGAGAGCGCTACCGCGCACACTTCGTGAACGCCAATATTCACTTTTGTTTCTGACAAGCCCTCAATCGTTAGGTTTTCACCAAACGCACCCCAAGGCAAGTCTTCATCGGGCAACTCCTGCCGCCAGTAAGCGTAATGCTCCATTGGATAAGCGTAAACCGCTTTCTCAACACCTCCGTGAACGGTCAAATCTGCTTGTCCGTCTCCGTCTAAATTGAGCGTTCGCAGCATCACTCGTCCATTCACGGGCTGCTTAAAAATGCCAGTTGTGACAGACTTTCTCTTCCAACTCACTTCACGCGGTAGTCCAACGCAAACAGAAATTAATTTCATAGACTAGCCTCAATAGTACTTCGGAGCAGACGAAGCCCATTTATATGGAGCGAACGCACTTAAATATGTTCTTGTTGAGGGCGTAAGCTGTGAATCGTAGCCGTCAAAACTAGGACAATTGCCAAAACAAACGCGGCATTTCTGAGCATTGAATTATCAAAGTGCTTGAGGGCAATTGCTACCAATGCCCAAAGTATTACTCCTGTATAAGCGATGTCTCGACGCTGGAGGACTATAACTGCTGCAACTGCTGTTGCTATTAATAACATGATGAGAGTCCATATTACAGCAGAAATCCCCCAACCGTTCCACCCGTGAAAATACAAGGCGCACGCTACGTTGACAATGGTCGCCACACTAATCCAGCCCAGATAAATGCTAATAGGAAAGTGAATACACCATTTTTTCAGCCGAGGTACACGGGATTTGCCAATTTCTAACTGCACATAAACACCAATCAGGGGCAACAGAATCAACAACATTGCAATTACAGAAAGAGCAAAAAGCCTAGACAAAAATAGATACACCCAAATACTTTGAGCAACACAGGCAATGACTAATAGATAAGCTGTTTTACGTAAATCAGGTTCATATCGTTGGCTAGGTAGAGCTTGGTATACCCCAAAAGCAAATAACCCAAGGTAAATCAGCCCCCAAATAGCAAAGGCGTAATTAGCAGGGATAATCAGGACATTTTTAAACAAAGTATTGGAAATTTCACCTATGCTGAGTCCATTGAGCGGAAAAACGTTCGATACTACGTTGACAACGAAAGCACCAAAGATTGCAGCCAAAGTAACAAGCTGCCGCCAAAAATCCCAGTAATTGCCTCTTGTGGACTGCTGCATAGGACGTTAACTCATATCTTTTGTGCTTTTAGCTTACATCCCAAAAAGAGTGATGCATACAATCCACAGTCATATCGAGCAAGTCATTAACGGGGAACAGGGAACAGGGAACTCTTAACAGGGACTGTCTGTGACGGGGGATTTAAACCCCCGTCAAGACAAAGCCGCCTGTAGGCGGGGGACTCAAACCCAGGGATGGGGAGAGGGAACTCTTAACAGACTTTCCTGTTGCCCGTTGCCCGTTCCCTGTTCCCAGTTGAGGAAACAAAGCGATCGCCTGCCTGCCTAAAATTCCTCCAAGAGCGCGATCATCTTCTGTGCGACACCTTTGGCAGAAGCAGGATTCTGCCCGGTGACGAGATTTCCATCAGCAATGCTGAACGCCTGCCAAGGTGCCGTCTTTTGGAAGATCGCGCCTTGTTTGGTGAGGGCCGTTTCCAGATAGAAAGGCACATCGGCTTTAGCGTAGTTTTCTTCCTCGTCGTTTGTGAATGAACTGATGTTCTTCCCGGCGAGCAGATAGGTGCCATCACTCAACTTGACGTTCAGCAACGATACCGGCCCATGACACACGGCCCCGACCACCGCCTTTCGCTCGTATGTCTCTTTGACGACCTTCTTAAGCGGCGGATGTTCCGGCATATCAACCATCGGTGCCAAACCGCCAGGTATAAAGATGGCATCGTACTGGCTAACGTCCACGTCTTCTAGCTTCTTCGCTTTCTGCATTGAGTCCCACCCTTTTCCTACCAAGAAGGCTAGGTTGTCAGGGTCGTCAGCAAGGTTGAGCGCATCCAGAAACGGCGTATCTCCGGTGAGACTTGCAAAATCAATTTGGTATTTTGCTCTGTCGAATTCCGCATAAGGATGTGCAACCTCTGGCAGGAAATTTCCCGTTCTTCGGTTGTTCGGGCCAATAACGTACGCGTTCGATACTATTATGAGAATATTTTTTGACATAGCTTTTCCTTAGTACGGTTGTCTGGTTTGGTTCGGGACATTGGTGAGAGGTTAAGATAATCAAACTAATGTCAATTAGAAATTATGCTGAAATTTTGTCATCAGCACAGGTTTGAAGTTAACTCTTGTACTGAAGCAATGGAGTAAGAATCAAAGATGCGTATCAAAATTGCGTCATCGCCTGCTCAAAAATTGTGTTTTCAACCCCAATTTGAGCCGTGATTTTAGGGATATTTTAAGTACTATTGCTTATTAACAAATAGTACCTGACCTTAAGCCCTCACGAATGGGTTCGGAACACAGCTTTAAACAAGCTTCTTCACTGATATCACCTCGCGGTCTTCAAGATGGGGCACGATCTCTTGTGCAACGATTCTTTTATAGTGTTCCGATCGCCTGTGAGATTCTGCGGCAGCGTTGTCGGTGTAGTGTTCGCAAAGGATGAGTTCGCAAGGATCGCTTTCGGACTGATAAATCGTGTAGGAAATGTTGCCTTCCTCGGATCTACTCTTCTCGGCCAGCTCCGGTAGCAATTTTAGTATCCGGGACGTTTCCGACTTCTTAATTCTCCATTTCACGATAACGACCTTTTCCATGTGCTTACTGCTCCCTTTCAAGACAAGCGTACTAACACCCCAGCAGCTTGCTCTTACAGTTGTTGTGCCGTCCGTGAACGCTTAACCGCGATCGAGATGTTCGGCGTTTTCTCGCTGGATAAAGATTTATTGTACGTGATAGCTACTAAAAATATAATCAAATTCTTTAGTAGGGATGAGTTAAAATTGTGACGAGAGAAATTGATTGATGTATTTTGCGATCGCCTCCCCATCTTCCTCCAGTGCAAAATGTCCAGTATCGAGTAAATGAAACTCAACGTCTTTTAGGTCGCGCTGGTGGGACTTACATAGTAGATGTCCTAGCAGATGCACGCACTAGTAGAACCGCAAAAAAGGCATTATTAATTGTTCGCCCCTACCTAATACCAATTTGAAAAAAGAATGCGACACATAGACAAGACCCCTCCCCAACCCTCCCCTTGCTAAGGCTACGGTGTAC
>NZ_JACKZU010000467.1:0-5750 GCF_014222165.1 Nostoc sp. 2RC | reverse complement strand
ATCTATGGAATTACATTATATAGGAATCCGGTTTGATTCAGAAAACTACTCGTAGAGGTAGGAAACAGGTAAAAAGGAATAAAAGCATATTTAGTTTTTTCACCAAATCAAATATGAATCCTATAATAGAATTTTTTGAACTCAGATTTTAGTTAACAATTACTATTTAAACTAACCGATTTCTAACCGATTTTTAACCGATAAATGAACTTATAAATATTAAAATACATGAGTGTAAAACAATAGTTTGCATTTTAGTCTCCATAAATCTATAGCAATCCTAAATAAATTGTCAAATAATTGACCTTTTAGTTAACCTTATCTCCTGGATGCTTTGGAGAGTTAGTAACTTGTCTAATTTTATAAATATTTTCACTCCTTGCATTTTCCAAGCATACTATTTGGTGGAAGACTAAATAAACGATTTAGGATTGCTATATATTTATTTTTTGTTGTATTTTGGTTGAATATTACAAAAACAATTCACATAAATTGGTTGAAGAAGAATTCAGAAATCAGAATGGGCTAAACGCCCCGCTACCGCTAACAAAAGTTAGAATAAAGACGTTCCATGACTACCAAATTTTCAATTTGGTGGGCTGCAAAAATGCTGATTATTCAGACGCTCCTACGTCGCTCTAAGCGTACCTCTGCTCTTAAGCAAGCTACGCGTAGCGTCTCTAAGAGTTGCCATACCGCAGGCTTTACGCTGCGCTATCCGCCAGTCATACAGAATACCTTTCCTGAATTCTGACTTCTGAATCCTGAATTCTGTTTGATAATGAAGGGATTAGAATTACTGTGTCTTCTTTTAAAAATATCCAAGAAAAACAATCACAAATTCAAACTTTACCCAGGTTTGAATTTTTTCAAGGAGTTGGTCAAGTAACTGGCGGTGTACTTCTGTCAATATTTATGCTATCAAGTTCCCTTGTGGCTGGAGGGCTAGTTGGTTTAGCTATTAGTTTTCGGAATTTGCCAGATGTTAGACAGCTAAAAAATTTTTCGCCTTCAGAAACAACTTATATTTATGATATTAAAGGCAAACTTTTAGCACGTATACATGGGGAAGCTAATCGACAAGTAGTGCCTCTAGAAAAAATTTCTCCTCATTTGAAACGAGCTGTATTAGCTAGCGAAGATAATCGATTTTACGAGCATCACGGTATTAATCCTGGTGGTATTGGACGTGCTGCATTAGTCAACTTGGCAGCTGGAGATGTGCGAGAAGGTGGTTCTACAATCACTATGCAATTGGTAAAAAACATCTTCCTATCTCAAAAGCGTGCTTTTACCCGAAAAATAGCAGAAGCCGTATTAGCAATTCGTTTAGAACAAGTTCTCAGTAAAGATGAAATTTTGGAGATGTATCTCAATCAAGTTTACTGGGGTCACAATAATTATGGCGTGCAAACAGCAGCACGTACTTACTTTAAAAAATCAGCAGAAAATTTAACTTTAGCTGAATCAGCGATGATGGCGGGTTTAATTCAAGCCCCAGAAGAATTTAGCCCGTTTGTCAGTATGAACTTGGCAAAACAAAAACAAAAAGAAGTACTGGGGCGGATGTTGGAACTAAATTGGATTAGCCAGCAAGAATATAATGATGCTTTACAACAAAAAATCAAACTTGGTCAAATCAGGTCATTTCAAGGTAGTGCTTTGCCTTACGTGACTAATACTGTAGCCCAGGAATTAATTAAAAAGTTTGGGCGTGAAACAGTGCTCAAAGGTGGAATGCAAGTACAAACTACGGTGGATACCAACTTTCAAATGATGGCAGAAAAAACCATCAAGAAATGGCATCGAACCCTCGAAAGTGAAGGATTATACAATAATCAAATGGCTTTGGTGGCTATCGATCCTCGTACGCACTTTGTCAAAGCCTTAGTAGGTGGTGTAGATTCAAAAACTAGCGAATTTAACCGAGCAACTCAAGCCCATCGTCAGCCAGGATCTTCTTTTAAACCGTTTGTGTACTATACTGCTTTTGCTAGTGGTAAATTTACGCCAAATACAACAATACCAGATACTCCAGTTGGCTACCGTGATGGAGACGGTTGGTATTATCCCCGTAACTACGATAATACCTTTATGGGAGCAATACCAATTCGTACTGCTTTAGCTTTGTCTCGTAATGTTCCTGCGATTAAGCTTGGTAAAGCCGTGGGTATGAATAAAGTAATTGAAACTTGCCGTACATTAGGAATCATGAGTCCGATGGAACCCGTGAGTTCTTTACCGTTAGGTGCAATTGGTATCACACCTCTAGAAATGGCCAGTGCTTACGCCACAATTGCCAATTATGGCTGGCAGTCACCTGCAACTATTATTGCCCGTATTACTGACGGTAGTGGCAATGTGTTAGTGGATAATACTCCTAAACCCCAGTTAGTACTTGATCCTTGGGCTTCAGCCACAACTTTAGACGTGATGCAAACGGTAGTTAACGAAGGAACTGGTAGAGGTGCGGCTATAGGTCGTCCAGTTGCAGGGAAAACGGGTACAACCTCTTCAGAAAAAGACATTTGGTTTATTGGTACTGTACCGCAGTTAACAACTGCCATCTGGGTAGGAAGAGACGACAATCGACAATTATCAGGTCATGCAACGGGGGGAGGTATGGTGGCTCCTGTGTGGCGTGATTTTATGCAGAAAGCACTTCAGGGTGTACCAGTAGAAAAGTTTCAGCCATCTGCTAAGTTTCTTCGTCCCAAGTCAAATTAAAAGTATTAAGGTTATGTATTGGAATTCATCGTAGTTTTTTAATTTACAAATATTCTAGAAATGCGGATTTTGGTAGTTGAAGATGATGTCCAGTTAGCAGAGATGCTGATGGAAGCCCTGACTGACCGTCAATATGTGGTAGACATAGCCCAAGATGGAGAAGAAGCCTGGGATTGTATTAAGGGGTTGGAATATGATTTAGTAGTACTAGATATTACGTTGCCTAAGTTGGATGGTGTGAGTTTTTGTCAAAGGTTGCGATCGCGTAACCATACAATACCCGTCCTCATGTTAACAGCACGCGATACCCTTGCAGACAAAGTTACTGGGTTGGATGCTGGAGCAGATGACTATATGGTAAAACCTTTTGAAATGCCAGAGCTAATGGCTCGTATCCGCGCACTGCTACGCCGTAATAGCGCCGCAGCATCATTTCCAGAACTTGGTTGGGGTAGTCTGCGTTTAAATCCCAGCACTTATGAAGTTAGTTATGCTGACCAACCCCTACAGTTAACCCCGAAAGAATTTGCTCTCTTAGAACTAATGGTTTCTAGCGGTCGGCGAGTGTTAAGTCGAGCCGGAATTATTGAACGTATTTGGTCTCTTAATGAGCCACCCAGCGAAGAAACTGTTAAGTCTCATATCAAAAGTTTACGATATAAACTGAAAGACGCCGGTGCGCCTGATGATTTTATTGAAACAGTTCATGGATTAGGCTATCGTCTCAAGCAAGTTTAAAAAACTAACCGATTTCTACCTAATATTTACCCTGAATCTGCACAACTGATTGTTAGTCTACTATTATGGGAATCCTAAATCATTTGTGAGAGAGTGAATCACTGAAAAAGTTTTTAGATAGATACTTTGAGTCTCCGTAACACTCCGGTGGAAAATTAGGATTACTATACTGAAATTAACCTCTTTACACCATGTTCTCCAAATCAATTTAAGTATTGACTTGGGGAATTTTAATTTTTATCAATAGTTGCTGATGGTATTGACTGCTAACAGTTAATAACCAATGTGAATACATGTGCAACGCCAAATGCTATTGGTTGGCAGCTTATAACCGATTTCTCCCCAATTAATAACCGATATTTGAACTTGTCAAGTGTAATATGCAGGACAAGGCAATTTGGGAAATTTTTTTATGGTTGAGGAAAATTTTTATGTCTCGTTCTTCAATAAAAATCTCTCATATTGTTCTCAATCAAGAAGAGTATCGCCAGTTGAAAATTTATGCAATTAAGCATCAAATAACAACTCATGAAGCAATTCACGTACTAATTAATTTTTTTCCAGAAGACTTTCAAACTAGGAAAAAATTAAATAAAAACTATCCATCTATGTTTCCCAGGAGGTTTTTACACATTTTTTTAGATGTGAAATAATTTGTTGTCTTGAAATTTTCACTAAAAGTTAATTTTTATCCCAATTAAGCTAATTGTAATTATGAAAACTATTGCTTCTTTGAATTTAGCTAAATCTGTGGAAAATGCTGCTCCAGAAACACCAAGTTCTCAACCAATTTACGCGCTAATTTCAGTTCACGGCGACCCTACAGCAGAAATCGGCAAAGAAGGCGCAGGTGGTCAAAATGTTTACGTCCGAGAATTGGGATTAGCATTAGCAAAACGCGGCTGTCGGGTTGATATGTTCACTCGACGTGAATATCCCCACCAAGAAGAAATTGTAGAATTAGCGCCAGGGTGTCGCACAATTCGCCTAACCGCAGGGCCAGTTGAATTTATTCCTAGAAACAATTTATTTGAATATTTGCCAGAATTTGTAGAAGCTTGGCTAAATTTTCAACAAAGAACACAAACAAATTATGCACTCATTCATACTAACTATTGGCTTTCTGGTTGGGTGGGATTGGAACTTAAATCACAATTAGGGCTACCCCAAGTTCATACTTATCATTCTATAGGAGCAGTGAAATATCGTAATGTGGAAAATCCACCACAGATTGCTGAAATTCGTCATTGTGTAGAAAAGGCAATTTTAGAACAAGCAGATTGTGTAATATCTACTAGTCCTCAAGAAGTAGAAGATTTACGTCAGTTAATTTCACAACATGGACGTATTAAAGTTATTCCCTGTGGAATTAATACCGAACACTTTGGTTCTATTAATAAAAAAGATGCTCGTCAACAATTAGGAATTGCTCCAGATTCTAAAATAATTTTATATGTAGGACGTTTCGATCGCCGCAAAGGAGTTGAAACTTTAGTCCAAGCCTGTAGCAGTTTACCTCCAGGATTTCAACTTTATCTAGTTGGTGGTAACCGCGAAGGCGGAACAGATTTTCAAGAACAACAACGCATTCAAACTCTGGTAAAAGAATTAGGATTAGAAGCAGTTACAATTTTTACCGGGCGAATTTCTCAATCACTTTTACCTGCTTACTATGCCGCAGGAGATGTCTGCATTGTACCGAGTTACTACGAACCTTTTGGTTTAGTTGCAATTGAAGCAATGGCATCCAAAACACCTGTAATTGCCAGTAATGTAGGAGGCTTGCAACATACAGTGGTGCATGGTGAAACTGGACTTTTAGTTCCTCCTGGTGATGCCCATGCTTTAACAAGCGCTATTGTAAGTTTATTAGAAAACCCCATTTTCAGACAAAAGTATGGCGACGCTGCACAAAATTGGGTTCAGTCTCGTTTTAGTACTCAGGGAGTTGCTGCACAAGTTCAGGAACTCTATCAATCTTTAACGGTTGATACATTTGTTCAAGAAATTATTCAAACTAAAAATTTAACTCCAGAGTTAGAAAAGCAAATTCAAAATTTATTGAAGTCAACAACTTTGAAATCTAGTGAAATTAAAGCTTTAGAAAAATTAATTGACTCGTTTTCTAATGGAATTGTACAGTGGGTAACTAGTTAATAAGTCAACTGATATCATGTCCGCATAATTAGTTATGATTCCCACAGCCATTGTACCCCACCCCTTAATCCCCTCCCCGCAGGCGGGGAGGGGAGACAAAGCGTAGCTTTGGCGGGGTGGGGTAATAT
>NZ_JACKZU010000466.1:0-5779 GCF_014222165.1 Nostoc sp. 2RC | reverse complement strand
CGTGCTAGTTGCAGTACTTGTAATAGTACACAAATACTATGATTTAGCGATCGCCTGTGCCAGTTGCGTAAGTCCTGAGAGCTTTACAATTGAACATATAAAACCTCGGCAAGCAGGTGGTGAAACGATTTTAGAAAACCTTGCCTGGAGTTGCTTTGGCTGTAATGGTTATAAACATGCTAAAACGCAGGCAATCGATCCAGAAACGCTAGAAAAAATAGAACTGTATAATCCTCGGCTGCAAGTTTGGAGCGAGCATTTTAACTGGAGTGATGATTTTACACAGGTAATCGGTAAAACACCTTGTGGTCGAGCAACGGTTGAAGCCCTGCGTTTAAATCGCTCTGGTGTTGTCAACTTACGTCGTTTGTTGTTTGGCGCAAATCTGCATCCACCAGCGAACATGGAAGGTGATGATTAGCACTCTTTTGTCATTTTGGGAGAATCCAATTCCTGAAAGCCTTTCGGAGCTTTAATTTCTAGTTTTAGGTTACAAACTTTAGTTACTGTTAGAAAATAAAGGCTCCAAGCTCGACCAAATCAAAGTTTCAGAATCTTGCTTCGATTATTGTTTTCCGAGAGTGACAAAAGAGGGTTAGTTATCATTTTTGGTGTTTTGGTTTTTGAGTATTTGTTATGCCAAAAAATTAGTAACAAGAAGATGCTTAAACTTAACAAGCAAATGTCTATGCTAGTTGCAATTATGACTGCGGTTGTGGTGATTTAGCGATCGCCGCCCACACCCGATGATGGACTTGCAAAATAGGTGTGGGATATTTTGTTTCTAGTAATTGTGCCAATTCTTGGTCAAATTTTTCTACCTTTTCTGGTGTCAAACTCGCTCCCACACCAGCACTAGCACGAATTCGCCCCCGCCAATCTTCATGTGTATAAGATACAAACACGTCATAGGAAAATGTGCGGATATCTCGAAATCCGCCTTCTCCAATGTCTTGTAACCACTGGGGATACAATCCATTACCACCGGCGAGATTCCACGCCGGATTATGAGCTTGAATCAGTTGTTCTGTTGCTTCAACGACATTACCTTTTAAAGGTATCCAATCAAAATGAGCGATGGCAATTAAACCATTCGCCCTTAATATCCTGGTAATTTCCTTAACAGCCCGCGGACGGTCAAACCAATGCCAACATTGTCCCGCAGTGACCACATCAGCACTGGCATCTGGTAATTCAGTATTTTCAGCACTAGCAACTCGATAATCTACTTTGATTTGGGCAGAATCACTTAGCTGTTTGGCTTGTTCTAGAAGTGAAACTGATGGGTCAATACCGATCGCATAAGCACCTCTCTTAGCAAAACCCCGTGCTAGTGTTCCTGTTCCTGTGCCCAAGTCAACAATGTTCTGTCCTGGCAGACCTATGCCATATTCAGACAGTTTGTTAAATAATGAACTGGGGAAACCAGCACGGTGTTTTGCGTAATCAACAGCAGTTGCACCAAAATCAATTTTCATACGTTCAAAACTATTTTTGTAACAATTGCCTTGGCTAGAAGTTCTCTACCCACGGACGTAGTTCCACTTCCCATGTCCAAGCACTGCGGGGTTGGCGGAGGATATTGAGGTAAGTTTGAGCGATCGCATCCGGATCGAGAGTGCTATCAGTATTATCTACTGGATCTGGCCGGACTGCCGAGCGAATTCCCCCATCAATGATGAAATGTGCCACATGGATATTCTTTGGTGCTAGTTCCTTGGCAATGCTTTGGGCTAAACCCCGCAGTGCAAACTTGCCCATTGCAAAGGGAGCAGCCTGAGGAAAAGCCTTAACACTTGCTGTGGCTCCAGTAAAGAAAATAGCACCACCCCCCTGCTGTAACATCCGTTTAGCAGCAGCTTGGGCAACCAAAAAGCCACCGTAGGCAGTCACTTCTAGAGTTTTTGCCACACCATCAGGATCTAACTCCACCAAAGGCCCCCGCACCCGGAAACTAGGGTTATAAACTACAATATTTGGCGAACCTAACTGATTTTCAACATCAATAAATAATTTTTCCACTTCATTTGGTTTTGAGGCATCTGCGGCAAAACTCAGCGCCCCAATTTCATTAGTTAGCTGAGTAAGTTTTTCTATTTGGCGAGCAGCTAAAGCCACACTGATTCCCTCTTTTGCAAATAAACGAGCTAAAGAAGCACTTAGTCCGCTACCCGCTCCCACTATCAATGCTGTTGTTGCCATGATTTCAAGTTTCCTGTTTTAATAGCTGTGAGTTCCCTTTACTGGGAGTTTGACCAATCCGCAGTACGCAAACTGCGGCAATCAAGCATAAAACACCCGATAAAATAAACGCCTGCACATAACTGCCCATCCAAGTTCTTAACACCCCAGCGCCGAATGCTGCTGTGGCTGCACCAATTTGATGTCCTGCGACAATCCAACCAAACATCACGCCGACGTTTTCTTTACCGAAGGCATTAGCAACAAGACGCACCGTCGGCGGTACGGTGGCAATCCAATCAAGTCCATAGAAGACGGCGAACACAGAAAGCCCATAGAAGGAAAAATTGAAACTAAAGGGCAAGAAAATCAAAGACAAACCCCGCAGTCCGTAGTACCAACACAATAAGTAGCGATTATTCCAGCGGTCAGATAGCCAGCCAGAAATAGTTGTTCCTAGAAAATCAAATAGACCCATGATTGCCAAAAGACCAGCAGCTTTGACTTCCGGGATACCGTGGTCAATACAAGCGGGAATCAGATGAGTACCAATTAATCCATTTGTACTTGCACCGCAGATAAAAAAGCTACCGAATAACAGCCAAAAGTCGCGGTTACCCATTCCCAGCCAAAGGGCGTTAAAAGTAGAGGCGATGGAATTTGCTTTAGGCTGTGGCAGTTCCCCAGTTTCGGTCTTGTGGCCAAAGGGACGCAAACCGACTTCCGCCGGTCGATCGCGCATAAAAATAGCGATCGCTGGAATAATTAAAAGTGCTGCACCACTGAGAACTAAAGCCCCAACCCGCCAGCCAAAGCGATGGGTAATGGCAGATAGTATCGGTAAAAACACTAGTTGTCCGGTAGCTGTACTCGCAGTCAGGATACCAAGAATTAAACCCCGTCTTTCAAAGAACCAGCGATTGACAACAATTGCACCCAGAACTAAAGCGATAACTCCGCTACCACAACCGACAACTATGCCCCAGAGCAAAATTAACTGCCAAGGCGCTGACATCAAAGTAGTTAAACCCACACCCATTGCGATGGCAGCCAGGGAAAACACCATCATCCAACGAATGCCGATCTGTTCCATAACAGTGGCAGCAAAGGGGCCGATTAGTCCGTAAAGTACCAAGTTCAGCGAGATTGCCAAAGATATAGTAGCTCTACTCCAGCCGAACTCCTGTTCAAAAGGGACTATAAAAACTCCAGGAGCAGAGCGAATTGCAGCTCCCACCAACAAAGCAAGGAATGTTAAACCCGCGACGAAAAAGCCATAGTGGAATGAACGACGTGCAAGGAATGAGGGTATGGGCATGGGGCAGGGGGCATAGGGCACTTATACTGAGCGTACTTCGACTCCGCTCAGTACAAGTTCGCGTAGCGTCTCGTAGAGAAGCCGAAGTATAAAGCATAGGGCATAGGTGCAGAGGGTATAGGCTATGGGGAGTGTGGGGAGATTATAAAAAAGCTTCCCACCGCTGCCAATGCCCCATGCCCTATGCCCTATGCCCAAGATTAACCGTGATATGGGTTACCGATTCTGTCTACAGAGACGTTATAGGAAAATGGTAAACGGCCGGGATTTAAGCGTGGTTCTGCGGCATAGCCTACGGGAACTAAAACGGCGATCGCTAAATCTGGATTATCCGCAGCACCAATCACTTCCTTAACTTTCTCTTCTATCCAACCGTTCATAAAGCAAGTTGATAATCCCAGGCTTTCTGCTGCTAACACCAAATGGGTAGCGGCAATAATCGCATCTTTGATGGCATATTCCCGTCGTTTGTCGCCTAACCCAGCTTGGAATTGGGGAATGGAATTTTTAAAGTATTCTACGGTCTTGTCATTCCATGCTCCAGTCTGGAGTCCCTGGTCAAGAATTGGGGTCAAGTCTTGTTCCCCGGCGTTGGGATTGGCAGCAAAAACAAATGTTACAGGTGCTTGAACAATTTGCTGTTGATTCCAAGATGCTGCCGCTAGCGCCGCTTTTTGTGCCTCATCTTGCACAAGAATAATTTGCCAGTCCTGGATATTAAAACTGCTCGGTGCTGCCACAGTTAACTCTACCAATTGTTTGAGCAATTCTGGAGTAATGGGGTCTGATTTAAAAGTTTTGATTGAACGACGTTGAGCGATGGCTGTTGGTACATCCAAAGGCTGGATTTGGGTGACTGGACTCATGAAATTCTCCTGATAGTTAAGTACAACAATTTGGGATTTTCGATTTTTGATTTTAAATTCTTTCCACACGCCTTGCCCAAAGCAGACAAAATATAAATATCCTGAATCTGCGATGTTTTTCAAGTTTGGATGCAAGAAATTTAAATCCAAAATCTAAAATCTAAAATTCTTAGTTTGCTACTGCTTCGTTAGCAGCTGACCAAAATGGATAATCTGTATATCCCTTTTCATCGCCACCATAAAATGTGGCTTGATTGGGTTCATTTAATGGTGCATTCAAAGCCAAACGTCGAGGTAAATCTGGATTTGAGATGAATAATGTACCAAAGGCAACTAAATCGGCTGCTTTATTGGCAATTACAGCATTGCCTTTTTCACGAGTATAACCGCCATTGACAATCAGTGTATTTGTAAAGCGATCGCGTATGTGACTAGTAGGCACGACAACCGCACCATGTCTGATATCTGCGTCTATTGCTTCAAAAATATGCAGATATGCCAAATTAAACTGATTCAGTGCTTGAGCCGCATAGCCAAATGTCTCTAGGGGATTGGAGTCGCGTATATCGTTAAACGTCCCACTAGGCGAAAAACGTACTCCCACTCGCTGAGAATCCCACACACTAGTTACGGCCTCTGTCACCTCCAACAAAAATCGAGTCCGATTTTCAATGGAACCTCCATATTTATCTGTACGCTGATTGGTGCTATCCCGCAGAAATTGATCGATTAAATAACCGTTAGCTGCATGAATTTCCACCCCATCAAACCCAGCCGCCAAGGCATTTGCAGCTGCTTGACGATATTGTTCTACTATCTGCGGTATTTCTGAAGTTTCTAAAGCACGGGGAGTCACAAACGGCTTCGGCCCCTCAAAAGTTGAAGCCTCACCTTTAGCAGCAATGGCAGAAGGCGCTAGAGGTAAAGCTCCATCCGGTTGCAAGTCCGGGTGGGAAATCCTCCCTACATGCCATAGTTGCAGAAAAATTCTTCCTTGTTCCTGATGCACAGCATCAGTGACTAACTTCCAGCCCTCCACCTGTTCTGGGGAATGAATTCCTGGTGTAAGCGGATAGCCTTGTCCTTGTGGGCTTACCTGTGTTGCTTCAGAAATAATCAATCCCGCCGAAGCACGTTGAGTGTAGTAGGTAGCATTCAATTGATGTGGCACATTTCCCTCACCCGCCCGATTTCGGGTTAACGGTGCCATCACTATCCGATTCGGTAATTCCAGATTCCCTAATTGATAAGGAGAAAATAAATTAATATCAGCACTCATTGGTTATATCTCCGAATTGTTATTAGTTATTGGGTATTGGCACTGCGGAGTTAGGAGTTAGGAGTTAGGAGTTAGGAGTTAGGAGTTAGGAGTTAGGAATTATTATTCTCCCCTGCCCCATGCCCTATGCCCCAT
>NZ_JACKZU010000465.1:0-5787 GCF_014222165.1 Nostoc sp. 2RC | reverse complement strand
GGGCATTGGGCATGGGGCATGGGGCATGAGGCAGGGAGCAGAGGTGAGAATTCCTAACTCCTAACTCCTAACTCCTAACTCCTAACTCCTAATTCCTAATGCCCAAACATAAGCCTATCCTAATTAATTGGTAACGAATGATTTGCTCTTGCTATAAAAGAGGATAATCTAGATGTTAACCACCAGTTGAAGTGTTTGTACAAGCTAGACTGATTTGGTGATGTTTGCGGGAAGGCAAGGAGGTTTGAGAAATGCCGACTCAAAAGCCAACCCCTATTGACAGCAGTTCAGAAAACAAAAAAGTGTCAGCGTCAGAGCCATCAACAGACGAACTCCCCACAATAGAATTTCCCTCGCGAGGGAAACTTAAAGCCAGTTCTTGGCGCATTCATCAAAAAATTGGCTATGGCTATTTTGTAGCTATTGGAATTGGCTTTTTTGGTTCGTTGACTGGGTTGGTAATCGCCAACTATTACCGCGGAAGGGAAGTCAGGCAATTCAATCAAGCCCACGAACAAGGACAACTACTGAGTAATTATAAGGATGCAGTAGTAGGGGCACAATTGCACAGTTCTAATTTAGTTGCTTTGTTGGAAAATTCACAACGGTTACAAAGTAAAAAAGCTGATTTTCTCAAAAGTTTTGAAAAAGCTAAGCAACTAGAATCAGAAATTAACGGATTTATCGACAGCAAACCTCACAGACTAGCCGCAACAAGTTCTACTTTACAGACTTTGTTGCAGGATTATAATACTAATTTAAAAGCTTATGTTGACCAAATAGAAGCGGTTTTAAGTAAAGTTGACTCCCAGCCAGTACAGCAACAGGAAATATCTTTGGCGCGATCGCAGTTATTAGAAATTATGCGTAGTGATACAGGGGTGCGGCTAGATCAACTTTCGCAAAATTTGTCCAATATCCTGCAAACTGCCGAAGATCAAGAGCAACAAAGGCAAAGAGCCGTTGAGGAGGCAAAAATAGTTGAGCGGTTTATTATAATTGCGAGTATGCTCGTTTCCGTGGCCATCGCAGCTATTGTAGCTTGGCGGACTAGTAGAGCGATCGCTGAGCCAGTCATCACCGTCACCCAAGTGGCTGAGCAAGTAGCGAGAAAATCTAATTTTGATTTGCGAGCTCCCATCACCACTGAAGATGAAATTGGTCTACTCGCCAAATCTCTGAATCGTTTGATTGAGGCAGTTTCTGAGCGAACTAGAGAATTACAACAAGCTAAAGAATTAGCTGAAGCTGCTAGCAAGGCAAAAAGCATATTTTTGGCAAATGTCAGCCACGAGTTACGCACACCATTAAATGCTGTGATTGGCTTGAGCCAACTTTTAGAAGACGACGCAACCGATCTTGGTTTATCAGCAGATTTTATCACAGACTTAGAAACAATTAACTCAGCCGGTAAACATCTACTGCACTTGATTAACGAAATCCTCGACTTGTCAAAAATTGAAGCGGGGAAAATGACTCTCTACCCAGAGACATTCGAGATTGGAACCCTCATTCATAACGTCGTCCTCACAGTCAAACCAACTATAGAAAAAAATGCTAATGTCTTAGAAGTCGATTTGGATGACCAACTTGGCACTATGTACGCCGATCAAACAAGGATGCGCCAAGTGTTATTAAATTTACTGAGTAATGCAGGTAAATTCACGACAAACGGCAAGGTAACTCTGAAAGTCAGAAGAGAAAAAGACGATTTTACACCAGAAGCTCCTTTAGGGAGCATTACTTTTACTGTCAGCGACACAGGCATAGGTATGTCTCACCGTCAACAGCAACAGTTATTTCAACCTTTTACACAAGGAGATACATCCACTACGAAAAGATACGGTGGTACAGGACTGGGTTTGGCAATTAGCCGTCACTTTTGCCAAATGATGGGCGGTGAAATTATTGTCAACAGTCAGCCGGGAATTGGTTCTACTTTTACTATTCGTCTACCGATGACTGTGCAGGAATGAACTGGGTAGCAATAGCAAGTTAGGATACAGGTTACATTTTTAACTGAATAACCGTTTACAGCAGTTTTCATCTATTTGAAACACATCTGTCGTAGGGGCGCAAGGCTTTGCGACCGTAACACGTGGTCTATTTACCTGAAAATTGCTGTAAAATAGTGTATTATGCTACTAACGCTGCCTTTACATAGAAAAATGAACCAGAGGTAGGTAAAAAGCTTGTTAATAAGTAAAATAACGCTGTAATGGCAAATATGGTTGCTATTACACTTATGAACCAATAAGGTTCAGTTAAGAAAGTTCATCTGTGGAGGTAACGGAATAGGGAAAGAAAAAACAGGCTTATCTGAACTTTATTGACTTATAAACAAGTAATCAGTGTTACAGCGTAGTACTTATTTGGGAATACTTTTATATGGCAGTGGTAAGGAAAGCGATCGCGCTAACATTTTTAATTCCAATGCAATACATTTCCTTACAATCACCACCATTTTACAAAAAAACTGAATAAATACTCACTAATCTACCAGGAGCCAAGAAGATGGGATTCACCGAAGATATTGCTAAGGTGTCTGAACAAGTACGTAAGCGAGCTGACCAAGTTGTTGGTGAAGAACCTACTAAAATGGCGCTAATTGTTCCTTTTTTAAGTGCTATTGGCTACGATGTCTACGATCCTAGTGAAGTAATCCCTGAATATGTAGCTGATTTTGCTACTAAAAGAGCAGGACAGTTTGAAAAGGTAGATTACGCCTTAGCTATCAACAATAATATAGTTATGCTTGTAGAAGCAAAAGCACGTGGTCAAAAAGCTGAAGCACATGACGGGCAATTAAGAAAATATTTTAATGCTCTTGTAACAACAAAAGTAGCTGTCGTTACTAATGGAATTGAGTATCGTTTTTTCACGGATCTGCGTGATAAAAATGTTATGGATAAAGATCCATTTTTTACATTTAATATATTGGAATATAATTCTAAAGATATTGATAACCTGAAATTTTTTCACCGTGATAATTTTGAGGTCACAGCTATTACTAACCATGCTGAAGAAATGGTTTATGTAAAAGGCATGACTCAGCTTGTAGGAAATCTTTTACGTTCTCCTTCTGAAGAGTTTATCCGTTTTTTAGTGACTGAATTAGGTACAGTTGCTCCTAGTTATGAAATTCAAGGTCGAATTACTGGTAGAGTAATTGATAAATTTAAACCAATTGTTAAAAAATCGATTCAGGAAAGTTTAGTAGAATTAATGACACGTTCTTTGAGCCAAGAAATAGCTCAGCCTACGGAAGTTGAAGTAGAAACTGAAATTGAAGAAGAAGAACCCCAAGACGCTCCAGAATCAAAGATAGTAACAACAGCTGAAGAAATTGAAGCATTTGAAAAAATTAAATCTATTACGCAAACTTCAAAAAGCTACAGTTTTGAACTCAAGTATAAGGATACTGCTTCGTATTTTGGCATTAATCTTGGCAAAACTACCTGGTGGTTTTTGCGGCTTTATTTATCTTCGCAGAAAAAAAGTTTTATTACTCGACTTAGTGTAGATGAAGTAAAATCTCTAGTTTCAAATTTTGAAGTGCAGGAAGTAACAGCCTCACTTGGAGATGCTGCATCAAAAGTCATCATTTCATCAGTCAATGATTTTGATAAGCTGACATCACTGATTCTCAGATGTTATGAAGCAGAAGCAGCTAAGCATTCACCATTGACAACAAATGTAATCAGGATGGAGAAATCAGCATAACTTAAAATATTTACTTCCAAATCATATTTGATTTTGGTTTTATAGCAAATGAGCGATCGCAACACTAATAACTTGAACTGTAAAGTTTTAATAATAAACTCAGGCGAATGATTAACAGCAAACAGGTGACGACAAAAAAGTGGTTCTGCAATCAACAGAACCACTGAGCTTTTGCAAAATTGTGATGACTTAACGAACTGCGCCTTGAGCAGAAGCAGCATCAATGGGTTTCATCAAGTACAGCCGTAATAACTGCCAGCCAGTGGAGACGAGAATTGGCAGTTTTTGGAAGAATTGCAGGAATTTGGGAGTATTGGAGTTAGCGATCGCACTCAGCTTCTCGTTATTGTTTACACAAATGTCCAACCGTTCATAAAACTCTGGATTTTCGACATCCAGCATTAACGGGAATACTCTACCTGCGGTTTCGTTGGTTTTCTGAATTACATGGATATCGTATTCTCGCGCATCCAGTCCCAGGGTGGCATAAAAGTCCTTGCGTTGGATGTCATTGAGATACATTGTTGCAAACACCGACAACAAGAAGAACCGACTCCACAGCCTTGCCTTCCAGTCATTCAGCATTTGCGGTTGAGATTTCATGATTGCATCAAAGAAATCACCGTGACGGTTTTCATCTTGACACCAGTTTTCAAAGAACCGGAAAATCGGATAAATCCGGTCTTCTGGATGTGCTTCTAAATGACGGTAAATGGTGATATAGCGCCAGTAACCAATCTTCTCAGAAAGATAAGTAGCGTAGAAGATAAATTTTGGCTTAAAGAAGGTATAATTACGGCTCTTAGTCAAAAACCCTAAATCTAGGGACAGATTAAAGTCCGACATGGCTTTATTCAAAAAGCCAGCGTGACGTGCTTCATCCCGTGACATCAGGTTAAAGCACTCTGCCAAGACGGGGCTTTTGTCTTTCAAGCGACGGCCGAGTTCTTTATACAGCAAAAACCCAGAAAACTCTGCTGTACAGGAACGTTCTAGAAATTCAACAAACAACCGACGAGTGTCTCCATCAATATGATCCCAGGATTGTTCAAACTCGGCATCCCGAACAAAGTGATGGCGATTGTAGTCAGCGCGAAATTCTTCGAGAATGGCTCTTAACTCGTCTTCATTGACGGAAATATCCATCCGCGACATTTCATCAAAATCGGTAGTATAAAACCGAGGTGTTAACAGAGTTTCTTTCGCGGGGACTTTAATTCCTGGCCGTATTTCTTCAAAGCCTGGTTTTTTGAGGGAATCTACCATGTCTTGATTGCAATGAGTGTCTTTATTATCTTGAGTACACCAGAAAGGCAACGTTAACAGTTGACTGTTGATTGTTGACTGTTGACAGTAGCTAGTGCGTTGCTCTGGTTTTTAGAGTAAAAGCAGCTGGCTCTCATCAGTCAAAAATTAACGGTGTCGGGGTGTCTTTTATCCCATCCCCAAAGGAAATAGGTTTTACTAACACCTTTTTATCTGTTCTGGTAAAGCTCAACAGCCGACAAATAATTCATTTGTATAAAGTTCAGTCTACCAAGGCGCGGGTGAGAAATAAGTAAGCAAAACGTTAAGAGTTGCAACAAAAAGAAAGTGGGGAGGCGGGAAGATGAGGGGGATGCAGTTCGACTTCTCTACGAGACGCTACGCGAACTTGTACTGAGCAGAGTCGAAGTACGCTCACCAACCGGGAGATGAGGGACAGTAGCAGGGGGCAAGGGGCAGGCGATAATAATAACTCACCAGTCCCCAGTCATCAGTCATCAGTCCCCACTTTTACAGTCATTTTCTGTGGTTCTGACTACAATAAATAAAGCGGCCTTATCAATAAGTTGCTTATCTTTAAATTAATAATCTATGACTGGCACTATCAGTAACTACTTCTAATTACTTTACTCCAGAGCTTGCACCGTTATTAACAAATGTAGACAAGGCACTTTACATAACAAAAAAATCAGGGTTAAGCGGGATACTCAGCAGTGCCAAATTAAAAAAATTCTCATCAAATAACTGGCGCAAGATATGAACTTATACCGATTCAAAAAATGTTTGCGACAGATACCC
>NZ_JACKZU010000464.1:0-5787 GCF_014222165.1 Nostoc sp. 2RC | reverse complement strand
CACAACTTCCCCTTAGACTTGGCATCTGCCGAAGCGGCTCCTGTTGCAATCAGCGCTCCTGCTATCAACGGTTAATCCTTGCCCTAGTCCACTGAACTGAAAATTAAATAAAACAAAAAGCGCCCTCCATCAAGGAGGGCGCTTTTTAGTGTCGGGACTCATATCAGAACATAATATTTTAGGACTTACGCAACTGGCATATTATTTTAAGTTTGTAGTAAGGACTTCAGTCCTCTAATAAGGACTAAAGTCCTTACTACAAGCAAAAAAAATTTATTTTTTGTGACACTTGCGTAAGTCCTGTATTAGTTGACTGTTAACAGTTGACGGTCAACAGTCAACACTTTTTCACTTGAGTGTGCGGTAGTGCAAGAATAACTCACTTCCAACTTGGCGAGTTTCAATGAGTTCTAGTTTAGGTGCATCACTCGGAAGAAAACCTTCACCCTCCACAAGAGTAGGCGCACTTGCTCCTCCATAGATGACGGGCAAAATGGTCAGCCACCAATCATCGACTCGCCCCGCGTGCACTAAAGAAGCTATTAAAGAGCCACCCCCCAAAGCAAATATTTTCCGGATACCCTGCTGTGCCATTAAGTCATATGCTCTATCCCAATCCAAGTCTGTGTCGCCCAGTTCGATTAATTTGGCGAGCTTGTCTAAGGTTGTTGCATCAGAACTACCCTTGATAGCATCTCCTGTTGTAAATATCCACCGCTCAAGATCCTGACGAAAAAAATCCATATCTGGCGATAGATTCAGTGAAGATGTGACAACGCAAGTAATTGGCTGGGGAGGCTGACCCCGAAACTGACGTACTGCTAACAATTCGGGATTCTCAATTGTAAAAGCTATTCCCTCATTCCGAGCCGTCCCTGCTCCCATTAAAACTAAATCGGCCAAAGAAACTTGATATTCCAAGTGTTCTTGATCTACTGGATAGGAATTACGCGGTGCTTTAGAATCTACAGGGCTAATTTTCCCGTCAGCCGTGATAGCAAGAATTACAGTTGTTTGGATAGTTGACATAATTATGTTGTGAGAGTTATGGCGGTTTTCAATTCAGTGGAATACACTAGCAGTAAAGTAATTACGAATATCATTTAGTGCAAGCATCTAGAACGTAATTCTAACTCCGAACAGGTGGGGAGGTGGAGTTGGGAAATTTTGAAATTACGTTTTTGAATGCAAATTGCTATAAGAATTTAAGATAAGCTCTAATACTCTACCAACCCAAAAATGTTAGGTGGAGGTTGGGTAAAGGTTAATGGTTCGACAAGCTCACCAACCGGGAAAAGGGGAAGCGATAAAAGCATGAGTCCCTTTCCCCTTTCACCGAACCGTATTGGAACTACTAGTAGTCTGGCAACCCAAAATTGCTGGGTTTGGACTGGGAAAAGGGTAAAGGGGAAGGGGGAAAAAATCAAAACCTTTTCCCTTTACCCCTTACCCCTTACCCCCCAAAGTTGACTTGCCAGAGTACTAGCTTGGTTAAGCATTTATAAATCATGCAATGTCATTGCCGTTGTATTCCTAGCTTTCTAGTTGCCTATTGTCTCCAAGTTCATGAGTGAAACTCCCTCGAAACCCATTGTCACAACCGCCTCTTTACCTGCAAATGAAGTAGAACGCTTAGAGGCACTGCGACGATATAACATTCTCGACACTCCACCGGAAGCTGCTTTCGATCGCATCACTTCCTTGGCAGCGCGCTTATTCAATGTACCAATGGCTCTGGTTTCCCTAATCGATGAATCGAGAGGCTGGTTTAAATCTGCCTATGGCTTAGATATGCGTGAGGTGCAGCGAGATGCGAGTATTTGCAGCTTGGGGCTGTTATCTAAGGAGGTAGTAGTCATTCTTGACATCAAGCAAAACCATCCTCTGGCATCAAATCCATTAGTCCACAATAAACCAGATTTGCGATTTTATGCTGGTGCGCCATTGTTGACCCCAGATGGCTTGAATTTAGGCACTGTTTGTTTGTTGGATACACAACCCCGTGATGCCTTCACAAATGAGCAAAAAGTTCTGCTGGCGGATCTTGCGGCAATGGTAATGGATGAACTAGAACTGCGATTGGCAACCCATAAAATTGCTCAAATCGATGCAGCGTTGCTGGAAGTCAGTGGAGGTCTTTGTGCTGTTACGGGTGAAGCTTTTTTCTTTGCTTTAGTACAGTATGTGAGCAAAGTGCTAGAGGTTGATTACACGTATATTGGTTTGGTGGACGGAGACGATAGACAAGCAATCCGGACAATGGCCACCTGCGCCAAGGGGCAGATTATTGACAACTTTAGATACCTGCTGGATAATACCCCCTGCCAAGAAGTACTCCGGCAACGAAAATTATGCTGCTATCCTAATCGAGTCCGAGCCTTGTTTCCCAATGCGCCCTTTTTGGAACGTTTCAAGATAGAAAGCTATGTAGCGGTTCCATTTTTTGACACCACAGGTTTACCGCTGGGCCTACTGGGGGTTATGGATACCAAGCCTTTAACAAATGTTCAGCTTGCAGAATTTCTCTTGAGTATCTTTGCCCTACGCATCGCCGCCGAACTGGAGCAACAGCAAACAGAAGCAGTACGACAACAAGCACAATATGAATTGCAGCGCTTAGTTGAACAACGAACGGCGGAATTATCCCAAGCAAACGAATTACTGTACCTGGAAATTGCAGAACGACAGCAAGCCGAAGCAGCCCTGGAAAAAGAACAGGAATTACTCAGAGTGTTGCTTGATAATGTCCAGGCAGGAATAGTGGCTTGTAATGCTCAAGGAATTTTGACTTTATTTAATCGCGCAGCACGAGAATTTCATGGTTTACCGGAGCAACCACTACCACCTGAACAATGGGCACAGTACTACGATCTGTATTTGCCTGATGGCAAAACGCGGATGTCCAAAAATGAGATTCCCCTATTTCGAGCCTTACAAGGTGAGATAGTAGAAAATATTGAAATGGTCATCGCGCCCAAACAAGGAAAAGTCAAGACCCTACTTGCCAGCGGCCAGGCCATCTGGGATAGCCAGGGCAAAAAACTGGCGGCAGTTGTGGTGATGCACGACATTACCGAACGCAAACTTGCCGAAGCAGAGCTATTGATTTCCGATGTTGCTTTACGACAAATGCCCGATGCCGTATTTTTGACGGATTTGGAAGGTAAGATTCAACGTTGGTTGGGCAATGCCGAGCAAATCTTTGGCTATACAGCAAAAGAAGCGATCGCCAAACCAATGAACTTTCTCTATCCCTCAGACATGAAAACTGCAATCATGGCTAA
This sequence comes from Nostoc sp. 2RC, assembly GCF_014222165.1. NCBI lineage: Bacteria > Bacillati > Cyanobacteriota > Cyanophyceae > Nostocales > Nostocaceae > Nostoc > Nostoc sp. 2RC. The sequence continues at coordinate 2,503 of NZ_JACKZU010000464.1, read as the reverse complement.
AATCATGCAGTCTATTCAAGCCACAGGAGAGTTTTGTGGGGAAATTCCCTGCTTCAGAAAAGATGGCTCCCCAGTACACATCGAGACAACAGCGAAAACTGTGTCTGACAAAGCTGGCAATCCCATATTTTTAATTTGTATAAATAAAGACATTAGCGAACGCAAACAAGCGGAAACGGAACGCGCCCAATTGATGCGCCAGCAAGTCCAAGAACAAACTGCCCGTAAAGAAGCAGAAGCTGACCAACAAAGATCTGCATTTTTGGCAGAAATTAGCACGGCACTAGCATCATCATTGGATTATGAATTGACTTTGGCCAGTGTTGCCAATTTGGTAGTACCATTTTTTGCAGATTGGTGTGTCATCGATTTGTTAGAAGACAATCAATTCATTCATCAGGTTGCTGTAGCTCACCGCGATCGCACAAAAGTAGAATTGGCCTGGGCAATTAATCAGCAATATCCCAGACAAATTGACGCTTCTCAGGCAGTTGCTAGGGTGTTGCGGACTGGAAAAAGTGAGATAGCGGCAGAAATTCCAGATGCTGCATTGGTGGTGGCGGCTCAAGACGCCGAACATTTGGGAATTTTACGCCAACTAAGGTTAAAATCTGGCATTATCTCGCCATTAATTGCCCGCGGACAAATTTTAGGCGCAATTTCCTTTATTACAGACCAAAACCATCGCCGTTATACTCAGGCAGATTTAGCATTGGCAGAAGATATAGCCCATCGAGCTGCGATCGCCATTGATAATGCCCGCCTTTACTTAGAAGCACAGCAGTCACAAAAAGCCGCCACCAGATCTGCTGAGCGCATTACCCTGCTTCAGTCCGTGACGGCTGCTTTTTCAGAATCGCTAACTCCTTTGCAAGTGGCGGATGTAATTGTAGATCGAGGAATTGTGGCTCTGGGTGCTAACTTTGGCATGATTGCGCTACTCAACGACACTGGTACTGAACTCGAAGTCCTACGAACTGTTGGTTGTGAACCAGACCAAATCAACGCTTGGCAGCGGTTTTCCCTCAATGAGCCTGTACCTTTGGCAGAAGCCGTGCGGACTGGACAACCCATTTGGGCAGAACCATCACAAACACGAGCAATCCGCTATCCACACCTGTCTCAACAGTACAAAGAGTACAACTTCGATGCTTGGATTTCCATTCCCCTGATGGTTGAGGGCCGAGCAGTGGGAGGTATGTCCTTTGGTTTCATCGAACCGCAACAGTTAGATGAGGAGCAACAAGTGTTTATTTTATCCCTGGCGCAACAATGTGCCCAGGCCATCGTCCGTACCCGCCTCTACGAAGCAGAACGAACAGCAAGAAGCGCCGCAGAAACCGCTAACCGAGTCAAAGATGAATTTTTGGCGGTTCTCTCCCATGAGTTGCGTACACCCCTCAACCCTATTTTGGGATGGTCGCGCCTACTCCAGTCTCAAAAGTTAGACTCGGCAAAAACAACTGAAGCTTTAAAAACCATCGAGCGTAACGCCAAGTTACAAGCCCAATTAATTGAAGATTTATTAGATGTGTCTCGCATACTGCAAGGCAAACTGAATCTCGATGTAACTCCAGTGGATTTGACCTTAATAATTAGTGATGCAATGGCAACAGTCAGACTGGCGGCGGAAGCTAAGTCAATTAAAATACAGACCATGCTCCAGCCAAATGTCGGGCAAATAGCTGGTGATGCCAACCGCTTACAACAAGTAGTGTGGAATCTGCTGACAAATGCGATTAAATTTACACCATCATCAGGACAAGTGGAAATCAAGCTCGAACAGTGTCAGGGGTTAGCTCAAATTACAGTTAGTGATAATGGCAAAGGTATTCCTTCCCAGTTTCTTCCCTATGTATTTGATTACTTCCGTCAAGCTGATAGTACCACTACCAGAAAGTTTGGTGGTTTGGGATTAGGACTAGCAATTGTACGCCGCTTAGTGGAATTACATGGTGGTACTGTTGAGGCACAAAGCCCAGGGGAAGGATTAGGAGCTACTTTTGTGGTTAAACTACCACTGATGCCGACTCAAAGAACAATCAATCAAGATGTTAGGCAGACCGAGCAAACTTTAGATTTAAGTGGAATTAAGATTTTAATAGTAGATGATGATACTGACAGCCGCGAGTTTGTGGCCTTCGTACTAGAGCAGTCAGGCGCAAATGTTATGATGGCGGATTCTGCTATGGCAGGACTGAAAATGTTAGGAGATTTTCAACCAGATGTGTTGTTAAGTGATATCGGAATGCCCCAGATAGATGGCTATATGTTCGTGCAACAGGTGAGAAATCTGCCACCAGAACAAGGGGGAAATATAATAGCGATCGCTTTAACTGCCTATGCTGGCGAAATTAATGAAAAGCAGGCAATAGCAGCAGGATTCCACTGCCACATATCTAAGCCTCTGGAACCAGAAGAACTAATAGAAACCATTGCAAAATTTCTCAAAAATTAGGTTGAACTTTCCCCTTTCCCCTTTTCCCTTTCCCCCTTCCCCCTT
>NZ_JACKZU010000463.1:0-5807 GCF_014222165.1 Nostoc sp. 2RC | reverse complement strand
CCCTTTCCCTTTCCCCTCTGCCCCATGCCCCATGCCCATTAGGGCAAACGCAAATCTGCGGCGATCGCGTCTAAATAAGGTTGAAAAATAGCCAAATTTTCTAATTTTTCAAACTTACCTGTTTGCGTACCCGAATCAAAGGCTGTGGTAATTACGTAAAGTCTAGCCCCGTCAAAGGCAACATAACCGATATGTTGCTCTTGTACTCCACCTTGTTGGTTAAGTCCAGCAAACCCATAGCGGATTCCCTGAAGCTTACCCACTGGTGCTGGTTGCGTTGGGTAGTCTGAAAAAATAATGTCTCTTCCATATTGAACTTGACGATCTTTGGTAAAAGCAGCATATTTGTCTGCTACCCAACCCTTGAGTACTGTCAATACTTGAGTTTGATATTGAGAACTTTGGTAGTCAACTTGAGAATTCGTTGGAACACCCGCAGCTACAAGTTTCTTTTGAAAATCTGGAATCTTTTCTAGTGGGTAAACGTTAATCTCAACTGTACCTAAAACTTTTCCCTTAGAGGAAATACATAACAAGGGCGCATTTCCATTACAAGTAGCAACTTGCCAGTTAGTCGGAGCAGCAGTATTTCCAAGAATTTTCTGCCAGATATTTCCCTCACCAAGGTTGGCAAGTTTTGATACAGCAGGAGACTGTGGGGCTTTGGTTCCAGAAAATTGTGGCAGAACAAATTTTACTCCTACCGGGATTAATAACACCAAAATAAAACCTACTAATAAATGATAAAGTCTTAGCATTTTCCTGAAAATCCAGAGTCAAGGATGCCTGCTGCAATATCGTGTATTATACAAATTGGCACATAGCAATCCCAAATAATTTGTGAAAGGTTATTCATAAAGTGAAAATAAATTTTATTGTGGGATAGGTATCCTCACCTGTCGGGGCAAGATGCGGGCAAGATGCCATTGGTGTCAACTTAAAGTTAAGGAGTAATTGTCAATAAGTAATTTTACTCAAAACTTGCCAAAATCGGAGTAGAAAACATAATTTTTGGGCTAGCGATCGCGCCATATTTATTTAAACGCATCATTAATTTTTACCCTCAAAAGTCAGTACAAAAGTGAATTTAATACTCGATGTTGTGGCTAATTTTCAGTATAATTACTAATTGACCAAAGTGATTTTGTTTTAACTTGACACCAATGGCAAGATGCCCACCCCACAAGGTCAAGCTAATGCACTATTTTAGCCTTGCCACGTCAGTAGTGGACTGACACGACTAAAATGATGCAATAGATTTTTGAGGTCTTGATAGAAAACAAGGTTTTTGATTTTTGCTAATGCACTAAATTAGCTGTGTCAGTCCACTACTTAAGATTTACTTTATAAATTTAGGACTTACGCAAGTGTCACAAAAAATTAAAATATTTAGTTTGTAGTGAGGGCTTCAGCCCTCATCTTGAGGACTAAAGTCCTCTCTACGAGACGCTACGCGTAGCTTGCTTAAGAGCAGGGGTACACTACAAACTAAAAATAATATGCCAGTTGCGTAAGTCCTATTTAAATTCTAATTTCAAAACTATGGCTTGCTTAAGACATTGTTAATAGCGTGTAATAATTCATGAAAAGTGTAGGGCTTACGCAAGAATACATTCACGCCAACCTCAGTAACTTCTGCAAGCTCACTGTTTGAAGTCATACCACTGATGGCAACAACCTTAACTTGTTTATTCATCTGTTGCAAGATGCGGATAGTAGTTAACCCATCCATTGATGGCATCATCATATCCATCAACACTACGCTAATCGTATTTTTGTGTTCTGCGTACAATGAAATCGCTTCAATGCCATTACTAGCCGTGAAAGTTTTGTAGTTATGGTCTTCTAGGGAAGTTTTTGTGATTTCCAGAATGGCAGTTTCATCATCTACAATCAGAATCAACTCTCCTTTACCATTGAGCAATTCTGATTTATCTACTTCCTGCGTTGTTCTTTCTTTGATAGCTGGCAAATAAACCTGAAATTGAGTACCTTTGCCTACCTCACTCTGGACATTTACAAAACCACCATGTTTTTCAACAATGCCAATCACAGTAGGCAAACCTAATCCTGTACCTTTGCCTAATTCTTTAGTTGTAAAAAAAGGTTCAAAAATTCGATCTAAAATCAGCGACGGAATCCCAATTCCAGTATCTTTGATGGTTATAACTACATATGAGCCGACACGAGCATCTAAATTCATTCTGACAAAGTTTTCATCGACGAAAAGATTTTCTGCACAAATATATAGTGTGCCTCCCTTGGGCATTGCATCGCGAGCATTGACGCACAGGTTCATTAATACCTGGTGTATTTGAGTCGGATCTGCCAAAATTGTCCAAAGGTTTTCTTTGGGTAAATTCTTGCTAATTTTGATGGATTTGGGAAAAGTGCTATTAATTATTTGTTCAATTTCTAACAGCAGATATTCAATTTGTAAACAAACACCTCTGCCTTCAAATCCTCCGCGTGCAAATGTCAGAATTTGCTTGACTAAATCAGCTGCACGTTTAGAGTTATCTTCCAAAAGCTTCAGCAATTGCTGATTGCGTGGATCGAGATTGGGAAGTCTCAGCGCCAACATTTGAGAAGAGGACATAATTGGCGTCAATATATTGTTGAGGTCATGGGCAATACCACTAGCCAAGGTGCCAAGACTCTCTAAGCGCTGGGCGCGGAGAAATTGAGCTTGGAGTTGTTTTTTCTCAGTAATATCGGTGTCAACAGTGAGGATGGATTTGGGTTGCCCCATTTCATCACGCATCAGTGTCCAGCGGCTTTCTGTGATAATTTCTTTACCAGATTTTGTAACTTTATGTAACTCACCATGCCATGAGCCAAACTCAATCACATTTTTGAGAGCTACTTTTAGCTGTGGTGAAGTTTTTTTATATAAAAGTTTTTCAGGATTTTTACCGATAACTTCACAAGCTTGCCAGCCGTAGAGACGCTCTGCGCCTTGATTCCAAAATAAAATTTCAAATAGGAAATCTTGAACTAAGATTGCGTCAGTAGCAATATCTAGTAAAGCTGCTTGTTCAGAGATTTTCTGTTCCGCCTGCTTGCGTTCAGTGACATCTCTGGCTACTCCTTGAGTTTCAGTCACCTGCTGGCGATCGTCTGTAATTGCAGTCACATTCCATTGAAACCAACGAATTCCTTTAACTGTTAATGCACGTTGCTCATAAACCCTCAAGCAATATGGTGGAGATGCTAAACTTGCCATGTTTTCCAGCGATTGAGCTAAATCATCTGGATGAAAAAAATTGTATAACGACTGACCAAGTAACTCATCTAACTTGAAGCCAAATGTTTGACAAGCAACTGCGTTAGCAAAAGTTAGTTTTCCTTGTAAATCTGTCCGCACAATCACGTCAGTTTGACTCTCAACTAACTGACGATAAAGTTTCTCGCTTTGCTGCAATGCTTCTTCAGCACGTTGTCGTTCCCTGAGCGCAGCTTGTCGTTCAAGGATTTCCTGTTGCAAAAGAGCATTAGCATGGGAAAGCTCAGCGGTGCGCTCCTCAACTCGTATTTCTAAATCTTCGTGAGCTTGACGTAGCAACTTATCTATCTGCTGACGTTGCATAACATCATGTTGTAATTCTTGGTTTTGCTTTATTGGACGGTTTGCTTTTCTACATTATTGCTGTAATTACGCCAGACAATTACAAGTCTTGATACAGGAGTAGAAAAGTTGTCTAAATCTACATTAGAGCAGTTCCTTTTTCTGCCTTGCTATAATCAATCCTTGCTGTTTAAATTTTAATACCTAAAAACATTGTTTACCTAGATTATGGAAATACCAAAATCTTCAAAGGTAACCGATTATCGTTTGAAATTATACAATTGCTCGTGTTGTTAAGCAGGAAAAGGTTGTGGGTAGCAGGGTGTAGCGTATAGAGGGAAAGAAGAATCGTCTGTTTGATACATCTACCTCCGAAACGTAATAACTAAAAATTAAAAATTAATAACTAAAACAGATTTAATTTTTCATTTGACATTTTTAATTCCCAATTTTTTCCTGCATTTAAGCTTTTACTGATTTTTACTACACCCTATACCCTTTTTCTTTACTATTGAGGGTTAACTTTCAACGGTCAATAAGAGCCAGTAGGTTGAATGAATTCTTGAGTTTAGCTAACGTGTAACCCAGTCTCTTAGCAACTGGCTCTCTACAGCCAACACCAAAATATCTATTGCTTTAGATATGCGACAAGTTATGTTCGTTAAATATGTGTTTCACTTATTGCAGCATAAACTATCTTGAGTTACAAGTTGAGAAAACTGGAAAAAAATCAAGCTATCTTTAATAAAAACTCGTAAATATGCCTAAGATAAAATTATTTTGCCTCTTTTATTCTTTAAAAGCCAAAATATTAGTATTTTGTCAATAAAATGACTGCACCTCTGAGATTGCACTCACAAATTAACCACCAATGTGAATTATTGACACAAGTTATATCCAGGCAATAGAAAAATAGAAAATCACGTATATTTAACTAAGAATAAATCTTATATTCTACATCTTATATCCTTGTATCGTCGGTCTTTCAGACTATCCAAACTTTCTTCAATATATTGAATTTTATGGCAAATTTCAGAGTATTTTGAGACTTAGTGACCCGTTGTAATACAGAAATTAACTGATGATTTTATACAAAATTAATAAATAATTTGAAAAAATAAAGATTTTGTCAATATAAGTTTTTATTTTTGCGTATAAAAAAAATAGATATTAATATTTTATTCAGGAATAAAACCGAGCTTATACTGAAATTGTCTTACTTAAAGGCGTAGCCAATTGCTCGGTTAAACTAACACTACGGTTTAGTTAGCCAAAAATTTGGATTTTTGGAAAGTATCAAGTTGGAGATTTACGCTCAATTACGATGCGGTGATGTCAATATTAATACTTACCAAAAGTCTCAAGACTCTAGTTTTTTGTGATTATTTGCAAATAAAAGTCTGAAGCATAGTTATAAATATATGCATTTTTTTGCTATGCAAACTGCGTGATTAATTCTTCCTAATTGGCGACAAATTAGACAATTCAGCATCAACAACAACCCACAGTTAAACAAAAAAATGGCCACAATTCTTTCTTCAGATCCTCAAATATCCAAGCAACTCCACCACATTTTATTAGAAGTAACAACTGCACAGGATTTATCTTTGCATCCCTTTGTACAACGTTTTGCTAAAGGAGAGTTTTCACAAGACGCAATCCGCCAGTTTGCGATGAAAATGCTACCTGGCTCAAATAGATTCAATATGGCTTTTTTGAAAGTTGCGTCAAAAATGGATAGTTACTATGCTAGAACCATTATGCTAGAAAATGCATTTACAGAGCATGGACAGCTTAAGCCAGACCTAGCTCACGTAGCACTTTTTATGCGCTTTATGAAAGGTATTGATTGTCCTAAAATTGATGTGAATGCAAATGATGGAGCATTTCTCATTCCAGCATTACGCTTTAAGAAATTTGAATTTTGCGATGATGAACCTATAGTGCGTTCTTTAGGAAGATTTGCTGCAATAGAGCAAGTTCTACCTGCAATATTCACCAAATATATCGAAGGACTTCGCAAAATCTTTAAAGGGATTGATGACCATACAATTGAATATTTTCATATCCATTGTCACTTAGATCCAGAACATACCGATGAATTGATTCAAGTCACCCAACTCTACATCAAGTCAGAGAAAGATATTGAACTCTTTCGTGATGGAGTTCAAGATATGGTTAAATCCATTGCTGATATGTTTTCTTGGATGGATGAAAACCTTGAAAAAGAAGCGTTAGC
>NZ_JACKZU010000462.1:0-5810 GCF_014222165.1 Nostoc sp. 2RC | reverse complement strand
CAAATGTAAATGGGGCATGGGGCATGGGGCAGGGGAAAATAATAACTCACCAGTCAACAGTCACCAGTCACCAGTCAACAGTCAACAACAAGCAAAATAAAATTAAAACTCTTGTGGAGTAATCATCACTAATGCAAACAGCAAACAAACTGCCACGATGGTTAAATATAGGGTTGGCGTTCCCGATTATTATTCTCAACGGCTGGCTGTTTCTCCAGGTTGTGCAGTATTTTCAACCTCTGGTAAGCATTATTGTTGCGGCTATCCTCTTGGCTTTCGTTTTGGACTATCCAATTCAGTTTCTTCAGCAACAAGGGGTGAAACGAAACTTGGCCATTGGGGGAGTGTTACTGTTGACTGTGGTGATTATAGTGGGTTTGGGCATCACTTTAGTGCCGCTAATCATACAACAACTCAATGAATTAGCTAATATTTTGCCTAGTTGGATTGATTCTGGTACTCAGCAGTTACAAGCTTTTCAAGATTGGGCATTAAGTCAACAGCATTTACCGATTAATTTAAGTGCTTTGGTTAGCGAAATTTTAGAAAGATTATCTAATCAACTCCAGTCTTTCACGGGGAGAATTCTCAGTTTTGCTGTTGACACTATTGGTATTGTGGTGAACGTACTGCTGGCGGTGGTGCTGACTATCTACTTGATATTGAACGGGGAACGTCTTTGGGATGGTATTTTTCAATGGTTTTCCCCTAATATTGGTTCAAAAGTCCGGCAGTTACTCCGAGAGGATTTCCACAATTATTTTATCGGTCAGGCTACATTGGGTGCTGTGCTGGGAGTGACCATTACACTGGCGTTTTGGATTTTGCAAGTACCCTTAGCGCTACTTTTTGGTATTGGTATTGGCTTGTTTTCTTTATTTCCTTTTGGTACAGGAATAGGTATCGGTATAGTCAGCCTTTTGGTAGCGTTGCAAAATTTTTGGTTAGGAGTGGAAGTTTTAGGTGTCGCTGTTGCTATAGATCAAGTTAATTCTAATTTTATTGCGCCCCGAATTCTCGGCAATTTAACAGGCTTAAATCCGGTTTGGGTGGTCATTTCTTTATTACTAGGAGCTAAATTAGGAAGCGTTTTAGGTTTGTTAATTGCAATTCCAGTTGCTAGTTTTATTAAGGATACTGCTGATAGTTGGCGTGCTGGTGAATTTAATCGAATAGATGATATTGAATTAGAGTCTGCAAAGTCTACAAACACCACAAATGAGACAGTAATTAATTCATTTTAGAGACGTTGCAATTGCTAATTTCTATACTTGAATTGATACTAAACACAGGAACTAAGTTCAACTGGAATTTTAATAATAAACTCAGTTCCTTTACCAGAAGCAGAAATACATTGTAATTGACCACGATGTTTTTCTACAATAATTTGATAACTAATAGATAACCCTAATCCAGTTCCTTTACCAACCGGTTTTGTAGTGAAAAATGGATCGAATAATCGCTTTTGTAAATTTTCTGGAATCCCAGAACCATTATCAGCAATACGAATAATGACTTCCTTGGGGTTGATAAATTCAGTACGAATGTTAATTGTAGGTTTTGAGAGTGTTGAATTTTGAGTGTAAATTGAATTATGATTTACATCTTCTGTGCTTCTTCTATCCCCCAGTTTGCAGAAAACTGAAGCTAAATCTTGACTACTCACTTCCGATTCCTTACTTCCTATTCTCTCTTCTATAGCATCAATAGCATTTGCCAAAATATTCATAAATACTTGATTGAGTAGTCCGGGATAACATTCCACTAAGGGAAGATTTGTATATTCTTTAATTACGTTGATATTTTGTTCAATTTGATGATTTTTAAAACGACTTTGTAAAATTAATAAAGTACTTTCAATACCTTCGTGGATGTCAACTAATTTTTTCTCAGATTCATCGAGGCGAGAAAAGTTTCGCAAGGAAAGAATTATTTCTTCGATGCGCTTTGTACCCACTTTCATGGAATTGAGAAGTTGAGGGAGATCTCTAGTTAAAAAATCGAGTTCAATTTGAGCGATCGCAGTTTTTATTTCCCCTGCTGGTTCGGGATAACATTGCTGATACAATTTAATTAAACTCAGCAAATTCTCGCTATACTCAATGGCATGGACAAGATTACCAGCAATAAAATTCACTGGGTTGTTAATTTCATGAGCAATTCCAGCCACCAATTGTCCCAAGGCAGCCATTTTTTCATTTTGAATTAATCTAGTATAATTTTGTTGTAAATCCTGAAAGCCTGCTTTTGCAACCCTCGATTGTTCTTCTACCTGCTGTAATTGAACTAGTGTTAAAACGTGAATTTGAGAGTAGGCTAAAAGTAATTGATGAAAATCAATCAAGCTATATTTTCCAGATGCACTTTTAATTAAAATCGGTTCATAGGCAATTTGATGCGGCCGTTGCAAAGTTACTTCAGTGGCTTTGACAATGGACATATCCTCAGAAAGTATTAATATCTCTCTCTGGAAAAATTTGTAAAGAATTTTAATTGGTCTGAAGGAAAATAGTGACAAACTATAGGGATGGCTCATCTCCTCAAAGAATTTCCGCCGTGAAATCATCCCGACATATTCTTGATGATTATTCAGAATAATTCCTGGTAGTAAAGGCTCTTGGTTAAAAAGCGTAGCTAAATCATTACCTAGATGCTCTACTTCAAGGCAAACCTGCCAAAACGGTAATTCTTGTAAAGTGGACTCTAAGCGCAAGTTCGGTTGATTAGCATTTTTGACACTACTTGTAGGCATCATACTCTCAAGACTAGACTGCTGAGGTAATATTTCTGGTAACATGCTGAACAATCGTCTCGCTAATTTTTAACTTCATCAATTGTTACAAACTTATTTTTCCCAAATTGTTAACTAAAAGTCACAGATTAGATGGGGAAAATTAAGTTTACCCAAATAGCGATCGCTGGTCACATTGTATTATTTATTACAAAGACAGATGTTACATTTGCTTGTTTCTGAAGAGTAAAAATAAAAATAAAGTATCAGATATCGATACTTTATTTATCTATTAATTAAATTAAGGTTAAAAAAAGATTAAGTAAATAAAAAGGATTTCTATGTTTGTTTAACCTGATATTTTCTAACTTTGCCAAAATCAAGTTAAGCTTTAACCTTTTTGATGGAGGTTCCTTTTACCTTTAATATCCCAACAACACCACAAACCAAGAGAACACCACCTATAGTTGTAGGTTCCGGTACTTTTTGATAAGAAACTTGACCAGAAAAAAGTTCAGTATTTGGAGAAGTGCTAGAAAGTACTGTAAAGTTATTACCAACGATTTCGTAGGTGATGAAGCTTTCGGGATTGATATCGTTAAAGGTATATTCTAATCCGAGAAACGATGTTTGGTTTATTGAATAGACAATGGGAAAATCTGGATAATTTATATCATTTTCCTCGGTGTAAATTATCGATTCGCCATCAAATTTAAAAGAGACTGAAGTAGCGATCGCCTCTGGAATACTATCATTACTAAAACTTGAGTCATCAAAACTAAAAAAGCCTTGTCCCTTCTTTGTCGGACTATCTACTGTAAAAGCGTAATTAATAATTGCCGCAGATACAGATTTCATATCTACACTAGCTAAACCTAGAGCAAGACTACCAGCAAGCACTATTTGTGAAATAAATTTCATTTTTTTCCTCACGATAAAATTTTGCAAGCAATCCAGACATCAAGTTTAGAAATATTATTTTGGAGTTATGAGTTTAAGTAAACTTTAATTTCAGGTAAAAATAATATATGATAATCCGAATTTATTTAGAGAATGTTGACTGTTGACTGTTAACTGTCAACGGTGTAGGGTTGTCTTTAATCCCATCCCTAGAATGGATGGAATTAAAGACACCTTTTTATAAGTTAAATAAAATTACAAAAATTCAATATTTATTAACCATTCGATAACTCAATCTTTACTTATAGCTCCAGAGGAATATGGTAGAGACTTATCGTGTAATGGTTTTTAGGCTTGATATTATTTAATATGCTAAACCGTCGCCAGTTTTTGCTACGTTCTACTATAACAGCAGGTGGGATTATCGCCACCAATGTTGTATCGAAATCACCGGTTTTTGGAGAAGCACCTGCAATTATTACCTCTGACAAAATGCGTCCTAACATACCTTATGGCGTAGCTAGCGGAGATATATCTAACGATGGCATTGTGATTTGGAGTAAGAGCGATCGCCCTGCCAAAATGATTGTAGAATATTCTACCAGCGAATCTTTTAAAAATGTCCAGCGAATTGTAGGGCCAAATGCTTTAAAAGATAGTGATTTTACAGCACGACTTTTTTTGAAGAACTTACCACCAGACCAACAAATATTTTATCGGGTAATTTTTCAAGATTTAGATTATAAAAATACCTATAGCGCAGCTGTGAAAGGCAGTTTCCGCAGTCCCTCCAAATATGCGCGAGATATATTCTTTGTTTGGGGTGGTGACACCGCCGGTCAAGGATGGGGAATAAATCCTAATTTCGGTGGAATGAAAATTTATGAAACCATGCGCCAACTGAAGCCTGACTTTTTCATTCATTCTGGCGATAATATTTATGCCGATGGCCCAATTCAAGCAGAAGTTACCTTAGATGACGGCACAATTTGGAAAAATATTACTACACCAGAAAAATCTAAAGTTGCAGAAACATTAAAAGAATTTCGTGGCAATTATATCTACAATTTGCTTGATGATAATATTAAACGTTTCAATGCCGAAGTTCCGATTTTGGCACAGTGGGACGACCATGAAGTTACAAATAACTGGTATCCGGGAGAAGTTCTTTTAAGCGATAATCGCTATACAGTTAAAGATGTTAACTTGCTAGCCCAAAGAGGAAGACAAGCATTTTTAGAGTATACACCTATTGGATACGAAACAAACAATCCAGATAAAACGAGAATTTATCGCTCCTTCAATTATGGGCCATTATTAGATATTTTCATGCTCGATGAACGCACTTACCGAGGGCCAAATACTCCTAATAATCAATCGATACCAAGTGCAGAAACGCAATTTTTAAGCAGAACGCAAATACAGTGGTTAAAAAGACAATTACTCTCATCAAAATCTACATGGAAAATAATTGCTAGCGATATGCCTCTGGGATTAATAGTTAGAGACGGTAGCACAGATTTTGAAGCTTGGGCTAATGGAGACGGCCCGGTTTTAGGAAGAGAATTAGAACTTGCTGATTTATTGCGATTTATCAAAAACAAAAATATCCAGAATGTTGTTTGGTTAACTGCTGATGTACATTATGCAGCAGCTCATTATTACAACCCTGCAAAAGCCCAGTTTACAGACTTTAAACCTTTTTGGGAATTTGTCGCTGGCCCTTTGAATTCTGGTACATTTGGCCCTAACCAATTGGAAAATACTTTTGGCCCAGAATTGAAATTCCAAAGCCTTCCTACAGGTACAAAAGCAAATCGTCCTCCAAGTGAAGGTTTGCAATTCTTTGGAGGAGTTAAAATCAATGCAAATACAAAAGTAATGACAGTAACGCTGCGTAATTTAGCAGGGAAAATTGTTTACGAATTAGATTTACCACCAGAAAGATAAGTTGGTATGGCAATCCTAAATCATTCGTGAGAAACAAAATCCCCGATTTGTCAAAGAAATCGGGGATGTAAGCACTGCGAACATTGAATTTGCTCAATCATTCGTTGAATTTGCTCAATCGTTCATTGAATTCGGGCAACCAGCGAATAATGTAACATTTTAGTCTAGACAGTCCAGTAGTGGTCTGTCGCATTGTCCCACAGCCGTTTTACCCCACCCCTCAATCCCC
>NZ_JACKZU010000461.1:0-5811 GCF_014222165.1 Nostoc sp. 2RC | reverse complement strand
CACATAGACAAGACCCCTCCCCAACCCTCCCCTTGGCAAGGGGAGGGTGCCGTCAGGCGGGTGGGGTATCTATCGCAAACATTTTTTGAATCGGTATAATCTGTCTAAATAGCTTTGGGAAAACTGCATAAGTTAGTAGTCTGTCCCATCAATTCTACTGGATAAAAATGTTCGTAGTCAGGAGTTTAGTCCTTGATTTTATAAGCACTAAAGTGCTTACTACGAACCTTTCAAAACTTTTGGGACAGACTATTAACTTCCAAAATCTTTGATTTCACAGATAAGTACAACAAGTATTTGTCAGCTAGTAAGGAAAACTGCCCTCTCTACTGACCACAGAAATAACCTTACTAATACTTCACAAAATTTTTTGACCCGCCATCATCAACAACTTTGTTAAGTCAGGACTATCATCCAAATTCTCTGTGACGCCAAGCTGTTCTGGATATCTAAATTTAGGAATAAATGGATGAATTTGATATTTGAAGCAGCCAATAATTAAGAATGAATTTTGCATTTTACTTCTTTTTTTGGCAGTTAAAATGTAGGAGTAACTCCCAAGTAAAAAAATATTGCACAGAAGATTGTTAGCTGTTGACGGTTGACAGTCAACAGTCAACGACAGGAACCTGCATAATTTATTTTTTGGAGTTCCCAGAGTTTGTAGCTGTAAGGCTCAATAATGCCAAAGCTTTTGTAGAATTTTCTTTTTCGTACGTATAAAACTTTGGTTGAGTGCTTTTGTAAAAATTGACTCTGCAAACAAACAAATTTTTGCAATTTTCGTTTGCAGATAAAAGGGGGACAGAAGATTTCTACGACTCGCTCAATGTAAGTGAGGACTTTGAGAGAGTTTGAGCGTTCTTCTTGATTTTATCAACGCATTGTGGGCGTCAAAAATATGAAAAAGGTGATTCTGGCGCATCGCACAGGCCTTTTTCTTCCCCCTTTATTGATTATAAACAATTATGGAAAATGGTGTTGCCTACTATGGACAACATACGTTCGAGTTTGAATATTTTGTAAAAGTTTGTAATCGCTACTTGAGTGCTTAAAATTGAGCGATAAATTCCTCAGCAAGGGTCTTGCACAATTCATCAAACAAACTCTAGTAATCTGTCCCATTAATTTTGTAGGGAAAAATGTTTGTAGTAAGGACTTTAGTCCTTGATTTTTAAGCACTAAAGTGCTTACTACGAACTTTTCATAACTAATGCGATGAACCACTAGTAGTGTTTAAAAGGGAACAGTGAACGGCAAACAGGCAACAGTCCAATGGGGATTTGTACAAGGACGCATTTACACTGTGGGCGTACACCATCTGGTTTCAAATGTTTGATTTTTTTCATTTATCAAGAATTTACAGATTTTGAAGTATTAATTCATACAAAAGGTGTAATGTCGTGAGTTTGTCACGCCCTGAAGAAAACTATTCTTGGAATAGGTTTAACGAACCATTACCAGAACAACTCCACTTAGTTGAAGCTAACGAATTTCTTCCCCGCATCAGCAAGTGGACTAGCATTGGTGCGGGAGTTCTGCTGACTACTTTTGTAGTGGGGGTGACTTTAACATCTGTTTTAAATTACAACGTTACGGTGAAAGTTCCTGCAACTATTCGACCGGCGGGAGAATTACGGGTTGTTCAGTCTGCTATGAGTGGAAGCGTTCAAAACATTAATGTTCAGGAAAATCAAGTTGTGACTCAGGGACAAGCTATTGCTCAAATTGATGGTTCCCATCTCCAGACTCAAAAAAGTCAACTAGAAAGTAATATTAGGCAAAGTCAATTGCAACTAACTCAAATTGATGCTCAACTGCGTCAAAATGAAATTCAGATTGCGGCGCAGATAAGTTTAAATAATCGCTCGATTATGGCTGCACAAGCCCAATTAGACGGTACGCAACGCAACTATGAAGATCGGCAAGCGATCGCTACAGCTGAAATGGCACAAGCACAAGCAATCTTGACTTTAGCAAAGGCGCAACAAGAACGATCGCAACAACAAAAATTCTTCACAGCAGCTATTGAAGAAGCCAAAGCTGCTTTAACTTTAGCCAAAGTTCAACGGGAACGATTACAACGAGAAAAAGTTTTGACGGCCACTGTACAAGAAGCGGAAGCTGCTTTGACTTTAGCTAGGGTGCAACGCGATCGCTTACAGCCAATAGTAGCATCAGGAGCCGTTTCTCAAAATCTATTTGAAGAAAAAGAACAAGCAATTATATCTGCCGAAGCGAAACTAGAACAAGCTCAAGCCAACGCTAAAAATCTCCAGGAGGAAAAAGAACAAGCTATTAAAACGGCTCAAGCAAAGCTAGAACAAGTTAAAGACAACGCCAAAAATATTCTAGAGGAAAAAGAACAAGCCTTAAAGGTGGCCGAAACAAACCTACAAAAGGCGAAAACTGCCATTAATCCTACTTATTCTGCTGTAACTGTTGCATCCGAAGGGATTAAGCAGGAACAAGCCAGAGGAGAAGCTACCTTAGCCGCTTTGAAAAAAGAACGAGAAACTCTACTCCAGCAACGCCTGGAAATTCAAAAGGAAATCGATCGCAACACTAAAGAACTGCAACAGATCCAAATCGACCTCAATCGAAGTATAGTGCGATCGCCAATCACCGGAACACTGCTGGAATTAAATCTTCGCAACCCCGGACAAGTAGTCCAACCAAGCGAAGCCATTGCTCAAATTGCCCCTCTCAATGCACCTTTATTAATTAAAGCTAGCGTACCAGCTCATGACATTGATAAAGTCAAACCAGGACAACAAGTCAAAATGCAGGTTTCTGCTTGTCCCTATCCAGACTACGGTACTCTCAACGGTAGCGTCAAAACAATTGCCCCAGACGCCCTACCAATTGCCAAAAATAATGCAAATCCAAGTGTAGCCCAAGTAGTTGCCTATGAAGTAACTATTGAACCACAAACTCTATATGTTGGTAGAGGCCACCGCAAATGTTATCTCAAATCTGGCATGGAAGGTAGATCTGATATTATTTCTCGCCAAGAAACTGTACTTCAATTCATTCTCAGAAAAGCCAGATTTATCACAGAATTTTGAAATCAGAAGTCAGGAGTCAGAATTCAGGAGTCAGGAGTCAGAATTCAGAATTCAGGAGTCAGAAGTCAGAAGTCAGAATGAATAATATTTTTATCGTAATCGTATTTGAGTGGTGAAAAATGTCAGTGGTGACTGTCAACAGTCAACAGTTAACAGTCAACAATCAACAGTTAAGGTTAACATGTTTAATCTATTTAAACTCGGTAAAAATTACGAGTGTGTTTTACAGTTGAGTGAAGAGGACTGTGGAGCAGCATGTTTGGCTGCAATTTGCAAACATTATGGACGTTTTTTAAGTATCAATCGCTGTCGAGATGCAGTTGGAACTGGACAGTTAGGTACAACTTTGCTGGGTTTAAAACGTGGGTCTGAGGCTCTAGGTTTTAATGCTAGGGCAGTTAAGGCTGCACCTGCCATTGTAGACAAAATTAAAGAAATACAACTACCAGCAATTATCCATTGGCGTGGTCACCATTGGGTTATTTTATACGACCAACGGGGAAAAAGTTATGCGATCGCAGACCCAGCTGTAGGTATTCGTTATGTCAGCCGAGAAGAGTTGACCACAGCTTGGAATGGGGTCATGTTATTAGTCGAACCAGATCCAGACCGCTTTTTTCAGCAGCCCCAAGAAGAAGCAAAAGGTGGTTTAGTACGCTTTTTTCACCGGATATTACCTTATCGTGGGTTGTTGACTCAAGTTTTAGCGCTGAATATTGTTCTGGGTTTACTGGCTTTAGGTACTCCGGTTTTAATCCAACTACTTACAGATGATGTCCTTGTACGTGGCGATACTCAGTTACTTACTGTTGTCGTCTCAGCTGTTGTAGTCATGAGCTTGTTTAGCAGTTGTCTGCAAGTATTACAAAGCACCATGATTGCTCATTTTGGTCAACGACTGCAATTAGGCTTAGTTTTGGAGTTTGCGCGAAAAATTCTTCAGTTACCCCTTAATTATTACGAAGCTCGTCGCAGTGGGGAAATCAGTAGCCGACTGAGAGATATCAATGAAATTAATCAGTTGGTATCGCAAATTGTGGTTCTTTTACCCAGCCAGTTTTTTATTGCAGTGATATCTTTCTGCTTGATGTTATTTTATAGCTGGAAACTAACATTAGCAGTTATTTTGTTTGCAGGGTTGATGACTTTATCTACCTTACCTTTTTTACCAATCCTGCAACAAAAAACGCGCAATTTGTTGGTTTTGGGGGCGGAAAATCAAGGAATTTTGGTAGAAACTTTTAAAGGAGCGCAGGTACTTAAAACCACAAATGCTGCACCGCAATTTTGGGATGAATTCCAAAGTCGTTTTGGTCGTCTAGCAAATTTGACTTTTAGTACTATCCAAATCGGAATTATTAACGGTACAATTGCTAAACTTTTGGCTACTCTCGGCGGAGTAATTTTACTTGGGCTAGGAAGTATTTTGGTAATTCAAGGAGAATTGAGCATCGGTCAAATGCTGGCTTTTAACGCCCTACAGGTGAATGTTCTAAATTTAATTGATTCTTTAATTAACTTTGTCGATGAATACTTTCGCTCTCACACAGCAGTGTCTCGTTTATTAGAAGTTATTGATGCGACACCGGAAGTAGTTGGAGGTAGTCAAAAGCCAGTTGCTCAAATTTCTGGGGATGCAGATATTCGCTGTTCTCATTTGCAATTTCATCACCCAGGGAGAGTTGATTTATTAGAGGATTTTTCTCTCAAGCTTCCTGGGGGAAAAGTAACTGCTTTAATTGGTAAATCAGGCTGTGGTAAAAGTACTCTGGCGAAAGTGATTGCAGGTTTATATCAGCTAAACTCTGGCAATATTCGCATTGGCTTCTATAACATTCAAGACCTTTCCTTGGATTGTTTGCGACAACAAGTAGTTTATGTACCCCAAGAACCTCATTTCTGGAGTCGGTCGATTTTGGAAAACTTCCGCTTAGGAACGCCTTACATTTCCTTTGAAGAAATTGTCAAAGCTTGTCAAATTGCAGATGCAGATGAGTTTATCAGTCAACTTCCAAATCAATATCAAACTGTTTTGGGGGAATTTGGGGCGAATCTCTCTGGCGGACAAAGACAAAGATTAGCGATCGCTAGAGGTATTCTCACTAATCCACCCGTACTCATTTTAGACGAAGCAACCGCCGGACTCGATCCAGTCAGCGAATCTCACGTACTAGACCGACTCCTGGAATACCGACAAGGCAAAACTACAATCTTAATCACCCATCGTCCCAGTGTCATTAATCGAGCCGACTGGATTGTCATGCTAGATAAAGGTCAGGTGCAAATACAAGGTACTCCTGAAACTTTTCTCTCTCAGCAAGGAGAGCATTTAAAGTTTTTATCACTGTAAAAAATAGCTGCTAAGCAAATAAAACTATGTCTGAAAATATCCAATCCGACAATTCTCAATTTTTCCAAGATTTATCGCCAGAAGAACAAGAAAGCCTAGTGGCTGGACAGAATATACCAAGTGTAAGTAATTTTTTACTCCAGCAAGCTAAAACTGAAACTTCAGCAAGCAACCTATTAATGACTGCAAATGGTGATGTTTCTTCACAAAAATCTAAATATATAACCTCACAACTTAACCTAGCATCTTCCCTAAACTTAGATTTTTCCATACCAAATTTTAGTTCCTTGGTAAATCTCATCAATCAGCCTATTGTAAATATTCTCAATAAAATATTTGCCAACAAATAAATCGGTTATTAAAAAGCATTTTTACTTTCACACATTTATGTGA
>NZ_JACKZU010000837.1:0-269 GCF_014222165.1 Nostoc sp. 2RC | reverse complement strand
CAACGCTTAGCTGATATTATTTCTGGATATTTTGTTCCGATTGTGGTTAGCATTGCGGTTATTACTTTTATCATATGGATTATATTCGTTCACCCTGGACAATTTGAACCTTCACTTGTTTCAGCAATATCTGTTTTAGTTATTGCTTGTCCCTGTGCACTTGGTTTAGCAACACCTACATCTATTATGGTGGGTACGGGACGCGCTGCAGAAAATGGCATATTATTCAAAGGAGGCCAATTTGTAGAACGCACACATTATGTTGATAC
>NZ_JACKZU010000460.1:0-5836 GCF_014222165.1 Nostoc sp. 2RC | reverse complement strand
CCCCTTTACCCCTTCCCCAAACCGTATTGGGTGAGGGCGAACAGCCATTCGCCCCTACTTTGGTTCATTGCAGATGTTAATTGGTGATGGAGGGTTGTACAAATCGCTTGATTTCACCGCAGGCAATATAGGACTTGCCATCAGGGGCGATTTTGATTTCATCTACCACGTAAAGCATTCCTTCTTCGCGAACCGATCGCGGAAAACGCATGTTCCAATTCGGTTCATATCCATCAGAAACCACTCTAGCACGTAACTTACTGCCATCTTTGACGCATTGAACGAGAATACCATCTTTGATAGCATCGGTTGTAGGTAGGTCGGCGGCACTAGCAGGGCCTTTGGATGCTTTACCTGTGCTAGTTGACCTTGATTGTCTGGGAGCAGCAAAGATATCTGCTTCACCAGGTCTAGTCAGTCTGGTTATATTACCACGCACGCGGTAAAAAGAGCCATCACTTGAAGGTTCCAGTGCTTCAACTACATAGCGTGCGCCCTCGGCACGAATCGCTCTAGGAAATTGGACGTTCTTGGTGGAATCGTAGCCATCGGATATAACTTTGATTCGCAGTTTACCGCCTTCACGCAAGCAGTGTAGTTCTATGCCAGAACCGACTTCATTAACAACCGGCATTCCATAGATTTCATCGCCAGCGGTGACACCACGAGCCGCTAAATCACTGCGATTGCGGGTCATTGTTTGGAAACTTTGATCCCGCAGTTCCTTACGTCCGGCATTACCCAAGGCTTTTTGGGCGATGCGACCGGCGAAATATTCTAGCTGATCTATTTCTTCAGCAATTTCAAAATTCTCATTCAGCCCTTTATCGCGTAAATCTTTGACTAGCGATCGCAAAATTTGTTCAGCTTCTTCGTGTTTACCATGTTCGGCTAAATCAAGGGCTGTCTCTTTTGCCTTAGCGATGGTAAGGCGGCTGAGTTCTAGGATGATGTGGCTTGAAGAAGCGAGGGCTGCTTCCTCAACAGTAGCAACTTTGGCAACAATATCCGCTGTGCCTGACACACTTTGAATCACGTCATTTTGCACAACATCGGCACTGTAATGTAACTTCATCACAGGTAATTCGCCAATTTGAGCGGCGGATATCTCTAAACTCAATCCCAAAAGTTTGTCTTCACCTTCATAAAGTTCTCCCAAGGTGATGACAGTTTGACGAGCTTGATTTTGGTTTACTTTAGCCAAACTTAAGGTATCTATCAATTTGACACCATCAGCCAACTCAACTGTCACAGTGAGATTCTGTCCTACTACAGCTCTGAGACTATCTAGCTCAATGCTAAACACTTCAGTTGCTTCATCAACGCTTTGAATGAAGTAGAAATTGCCGTTAGCCGCCCTTGCCATTCCTATGAGCAAGTCTTCATTAAAACCTTGATCGAAGCCCAAGGTAGTTGTGGTGATGCCTTCCTCAGCTTTTTGCCCGGATGTTGTGGTCAGTATTTTCGGGTCTTGAATACCCATATTGGCGTGACCATCCGTCAATAGGAGAACGCGGTTGATTTTTTGCAGATCGAGTTGCTTTTTGACATGTTCGCAGCCTTTGAGCCATCCGCCAGATAAGTTAGTAATACCGCCTGCTCTGACTTTATTAATAGAATTTTTTAGTGCAGCTTTGTCTTTTACAGGCTGCGGCGCTACAACTGTGTCCACCTCATCGTCGTAAACCACCACAGAGAGAATGTCCTCTGGCTCAAGTCGCTCCACCACAGACTCGGCGGCTCTCAGGGCATGATGCAAGGGAGCGCCGGCCATAGAGCCTGAGCGGTCAATTACCAAAGAAAGATTCAGGTTCCGTCGGGGAGATTCAGCTATGTCAGCACGAAAACGTAGCAGAATATTAGTCTTTAATGAAGAGCCTGCGGGTAAGATAGCCTGGTCAAAGTCGTAACTTGTCTTGAGCATTTTTATACCCCTTCGAGTTTCTGTGATTAGCTAAAAGCCCTATTTTGCTGGGATAGCCAGTGCTGTTTTTAGTTTACCCAGAAACCAGTGTGTTCAGTGTTTAGGGGTCTATTTGATGTAAAGTTTTATATCAATACAAAATAAATATGGCATTAGACCTGTTGCAAAAGTGCAAAAAGCACTTTTGTGGTCAAAGGGAAAAGGTGAGCCAGCGCGGTCTTGGGGGTTTCCCCCATGAGCGACTGGCGAACCCCGAAGGGGTTAGAGGGGAAAGGGAAAATACCAAACCTTTCCCCTTCCCCTTTTCCCAAGTTCTGCAAGAAGTCTATTGTATAGATTACTTCGGCATTTGTAATTGCTGCATCAACCAATTGGCGGCTGCGGTATTGGTTTCTTCAGTTAATCGTTCCAAGGTTTGTTCTACAAGGGCAATTGGTAAACCCGTCAACACCTGGGAAACTTGAATTGCCTGATATATACCTGTTGGTGTTAAACCAAATGCAAACAGCCGCATTCCTTTGACATCAATCACCCAGTATTCAGTAATTCCTAAACTAGCGTAAAGTTGTTTTTGCTCATCAAGATCGATACCCAAGGTTGTATCGGCAATTTCTCCAACTAAATCGGGCAGACGATGGCGATCGAGAATAATTCGACGGGGTTGCCCTGGTTTCCATTTAGGAATATCTTTACCTTTATATAGCACTAGGTCTGGGGCACAGGCGTGAGTTTCTGGGTTTTCAATGAGACAGCGCCCGTAGGATTGGAGAACTATCTCTGGGTGCAAGAATGCCCAGAATCCAAAAATCATTGTTATCAAATCGCTAAAAGAAGAATGTCCCAGCCCTTCTGTTCCCATATCAACCCATAACCATCCCTGATAAAATGCAATCTTACGCCAATCAATATCTGGGTTATCTCGAACTGCCACATAGTCTTGCCAGGTTGCATCATGCTGCTGAAACATTAGGGGAGATTGGCTAGATTGTTCTAGGGAGATGGTCATCGCTAGACACCTCGCAAGTCCGATTTAGTGATTTCAGATAGTTTTTAAAGACTTCCAAGTAAAAAATATTCCATAGAAAATTGTTGACTGTTGACTGTTGACGGTTCACAGTCAACGCATTAACTGGAATAATTTATCTTTTGGAGTTCCCTTATGATAACCTCGGTGTTGCTGAATTAAGGGATGATTTAGCGCTACCCCCTGGCTTTGAAGTTCCGAGATTCAAGATTCGAGTTAAAAGGCTCAACTTTGAGAATGAAAAAATTAAACTCTCCCATCTCCCTCATTCCCTTCATCTAAAAACGCAAAGTTACACACAAAGCGCAAGAACCGCTATATTCAGAAAGAATAGCCTTACTGTTACCGTGCCTCAAGAACATCTCGATTCAGAAGTATTGCAGCGATCGCCCGTGTCATCTGTACGGGCAGAAGCCATTGCACGCATCCGCAATAGTCTGCGCCCCGGACAGCAACAAATGGCTGACTGGCAATCCGGGCCTCTAGCTATTTCTGCTGTTCCTGGAGCGGGCAAATCCACCGGCATGGCGGCGGCGGCGGCCATCGCCATCGCACGTCAATATGAACGTTCTGCTGAATCGGGTTCCTCGTTGCGCCGTCAGTTGGTGGTAGTTACCTTTACTCGCTCTGCTGCTGCCAACATAAAAGCCAAAATTCGTAAATACTTACGAGATGATTTATCTTTACCACAAACAGGCTTTTTTGTCTATACTTTGCATGGTTTAGCGTTGAACATTGCCAGCCGCCATCCGGATTTATCAGGGTTGCAGTTAGAGTATGTGACATTAATTACGCCGACCCAAAGTCATAGATTTATCCGCACAGCCGTAGAGCAATGGATTGCCAATAATCCAGAACGATATTTGCGGTTATTAGAAGGTCATCAATTTGACGGGGAAGAAACAGAAAGGTTACGTCGTCAATCAGTTTTACGGACAGAAGTCTTACCGGAGTTGGCTAATACGGTTATCCATGAAGCCAAAAGTTCGGGGATATCGCAAGAATTGTTGCAAGAATGGAGCCAACAAACCACAGACGAATATGCAATTTTGAGTGTAGCGGCGGGATTGTACGAACAGTATCAAAAATTAATGCGATCGCGCGACTTCATTGACTACGACGATATGATTTTAGCCGCACTGCAAGTTTTAAAAAACCACAGCGCCCGCCGCATCGAACAAAGTCAAGTATTCGCCGTCTTTGAAGACGAAGCCCAAGATTCTAGCCCGCTACAGACCCAGTTGTTGGAAATTTTGGCGAGTAATTCGGAAGAAGACACGGAGACACGGCGACGCTCTGACGCGGGGACAACCAGAATAACTCCCCACTCCTCACTCCTCACTCCTAACTCTCCACTCCCCACTCCTCACTCCCCACTCCCCACTCCCCACTCAGCAGTGAACTTGGTGCGCGTCGGCGACCCCAACCAAGCGATTAATTCGACGTTTACCCCAGCCGATCCGATTTATTTTCGGCAATTTTGCGAACAGTGCGATCGCATTCAACGATTGGCGACGATGGATCGAGCCGGTCGCAGTACGAGAATTATTATTGAAGCTGCTAACTTTGCTCTCCAATGGATCAATAATCAATGGTCAGCAACAAATCCCCAGTCCCCAATCACCAGCCCCCAATCTCCATTTGATAACCGACAAGTACCATTTCGCTTGCAAACAATTCGTCCTGTTGACGCTGGCGATCCGCAAACTAACGCCAACCCAGCACCAGTAGGGCGGGGACTTGAATTATACACTCCGCAGGATATTCATCACACAGTTGAATTGTTATCTCAAAGAGCCATCGAGTTATTTGGGGAAGATCCCACAAAAAATAGTGCCGCGATTTTAGTACGAGAAAATCGTCAAGGACGATGGTTGGCGGAGGCTCTAGCACCTGTGTGTAAAGAACATAACATTACACTTTATGATGTGGGAGAACGCGATCGCCGTTCTCATGTCCCCCAAGAAATTTTGGCATTGCTGCAATTTTGCGATCGCCCCCACTCTCCTGATTACCTCAAAGCTGCATTAGAAGCATTGGTGCAGCGTCAGCTAATTCCTACCCAAGACCTCAACGCCCTTGCTAGTCTCCCAGAAGAATTTTTATATCCCAGCCCCTTAGCAGCATCCCAACCGGAACCAGTACAAAAAGCTGCACACTTGTGTCGGAGCTTACTCCGCGCTCGCTTGGAATTGCCTTTGTATCAGCTAATTTCTTTCCTCGCCTTGACCTTAAATTACGACCAAGCAGAATTGGCCACTGCTGATAAACTCGCAGAACGGGTAAACCAGCAGATAGCTAGCAATAGTTCAATGAGGTCAATGCTGTCAGCATTAAGTGAAATCGTCAGTTCTGAACGTTTTGAACCAGTGGAAACCGAAGATTCAGAAGAACGTTACACCCGTCGCGGTCAACTGACGATTATTACTATGCATAAAGCCAAAGGGCTGGACTGGGATTATGTTTTTATCCCCTTTCTCCACGAAAATTTAATTCCTGGCAGATTTTGGGTTCCTCCCCAAAGTCAGTTCTTAGGGGATTTTACCTTATCAGAAGTAGCCCGTGCCCAAATTCGTGCTGCTCTTCACGGAGAATCTACCATACCAGATGTTAAACAAGCATGGGAGCTAGCAAAGCAGTTAAAAATATCTGAAGAGTATCGTTTACTCTATGTTGCTATGACACGAGCAAAGCTTTTGTTATGGATGTCTGCGGCGCAAAAAGCCCCCTTTACTTGGAGTAAACCAGAAAATTTGCAAGAACAAGCCCCTTGTCCGGTTTTTCCTGCATTAAAGCGCCAATTTCCTCAATGTGTCGTCACTTCGGAGATGATAGCCAAATGATACTAGGAGTGACCTGGGGACGCGGGGACGCGGGGACGTGGGGAC
>NZ_JACKZU010000459.1:0-5866 GCF_014222165.1 Nostoc sp. 2RC | reverse complement strand
GAGGTGGGGAGCGTTGGAGATAAGTTTTTCCCCTCTGCCCAATGCCCAATGCCCAATGCCCAATGCCCAATGCCCAATGCCCAATGCCCAATGCCCAATGCCTAAAAACTAATGACTAATCTGCATACACTCCGAAGTCGGGAACAAAGAACTGCTTGGATTTTGCTGACGCCAGCATTGCTGCTGTTGTTATTTGTCTTTGGCTATCCAATTTTACGAGCATTCTGGTTAAGTGTATTTACTAAGAACTTAGGAACAGAGTTACAACCTGTATTCTCTGGTTTAGAAAATTATGTGCGGATGGCGGGAGATGGTCGTTTCTGGCAGAGTTTATGGGCAACTACTGTGTTCACAACAGCATCCGTACTCTCGGAACTATTGTTAGGATTGGGAATTGCTCTGGTTCTCAATCAGAAGTTTTTTGGACGGGGTATAGTACGGACGAGCGCTATTTTACCTTGGGCTTTGCCTACTGCTTTGATTGGTCTGGCATGGGCTTGGATTTTTAACGACCAATTTGGGATTGTCAACGACATTCCACTGCGATTGGGGTTGATTAAAACCGGAATTAATTGGTTAGGAGATCCGACTCTGGCAATGCTAGCTGCGATTTTTGCTGATGTTTGGAAAACTACGCCTTTTATTAGTATTTTGCTGTTGGCTGGCTTACAGTCGATATCAAAAGACCTTTATGAAGCTTATTCTGTTGATGGAGCAAATGCTTGGCAAAGCTTCCGCAATATTACCCTGCCATTGCTGCTGCCGCAAATTTTAATTGCAGTACTATTTCGATTTGCTCAAGCTTTTGGAATTTTTGACTTAATTGCTGTGATGACTGGGGGTGGCCCTGGTGGTGCTACTGAAGTGGTATCCCTGTATATCTACTCTACGGTGATGCGCTACTTAGATTTTGGCTATGGAGCAGCCTTAGTAGTGGTGACATTTCTCATATTAATTGCGGCGGTGGCGATCGCTACTTTCTTGCTGAACAAATACCGTGCTAAAACATCAGGAGTCATTTAACTCATGAGTTCAACACCACAAGCAGTTTCAACTACTTCCAGAGCAACGGAGAAAACTAAATTTTCTCTGAAAAAAATCTTGTTTTTTATAGCAATTGTATTAGTATTGCTATTCAGTCTAGCGCCAGCCCTATGGCAATTGCTAACTTCGTTTAAAGTTAACGATGATATTGCCGCCGTTCCTACTGTTTATTTCCCTACAAGATTCACTTTTAGTCACTACACTGAATTATTCGCCCGCCGTCCATTTTGGCGCTATATCTTTAACAGCGCTTTTGTCTCGATTACTTCTACAGCTTTGGCTTTAGCGATTGGAGCGCCTGCGGCTTATGCCTTGGCACGGTTACGCCCCTGGGGACAACGAGTTATCCTGGCGAGCATTCTCATTGTGACTTTATTTCCTGGAATTCTGTTGTTTTTGGGATTATTAGAAATTATTCAAGCTCTGAGACTGGGCAACAACTATCTGGCGCTGATTATACCCTACACTGCCATCAATTTACCGCTAACAATTCTAGTACTCAAAAGTTTTTTTGAACAATTGCCCAAAGACTTAGAAGATTCTGCAAGGGTCGATGGCTACAACACTTTGCAACTATTGTGGCAAATCGTACTACCCATGACCCTCCCCGCCTTGGTGACTACTGGAATTCTCACTTTTATTTTTGCCTGGAACGAGTTTATCTTCGCTTTGACGTTCATGACCCGCGAAGAATTAAAGACGATTCCCGTTGCTGCGGCTCAGTTAGGTGGTGCAACAGTATTTGAGATTCCCTATGGTGCTATCGCTGCTGCTACCGTTGTGGGGACATTTCCCCTAGTTATATTAGTTTTGTTTTTCCAGCGCCGAATTGTCCAAGGTCTTACTGCTGGTGCTGTCAAAGGATAGGGAGACAAACAATTCAAAATGAAGAATCCATCTTCCTACTGGTCTATCGCATTAATTTTGCTGGGTTAATAAACGTAGACGCGGAGCGGCTTGCCGCAGGCTACCGCAAAGGGCGCAAAGAGCGCAAAGAAAGAAAAATTAAGAATGAGTTTACCCATCAGAACTAATGCGATAAACCACTACTATTCTATGTCATTAATTTTGATGGGTTTGTAGTAAGCACTTCAGTGCTTAAAAATCAAGGACTAAAGTCCTAACTACAAACTTATTTACCCCTCATAACTAATGACATAGACTACTACTCTCTGTCCCATGAATTTTGCGGGGTCAACTCAATCTTCTTTCTCTCTTTCTCTGCGTTCTCTGCGCCTCTGTGGTTCGACCACTACCTTCTAAAAACTCAAAACTGACCACCGATCGCTGACAAGTAAAAAAATGGCTAAACTCGAACTCAAAAACTTAAATAAAACCTATACTTCCAAAGTCGTCCCTGTCAAAGACATTAGCTTAACAGTAGATAATGATGAGTTTTTGACTTTACTCGGCCCTTCAGGGTGTGGCAAATCCACCGTCCTTCGGATGATTGCAGGTCTTGAAGAACCGACTCGCGGTCAAATAAAGATTGGGGAGGTGGATGTCACTCATAAAGGAGCAGGCGATCGCAACATTGCGATGGTATTTCAAAGCTATGCACTCTATCCCCACATGACAGTGTACGAAAACCTCGCTTCTGGACTCAAGCTCAAAAAAGTACCATCAGCAGAAATTAAACAGCGAGTGACACAGGTGTCAGAAGTTCTAGGATTAACAGAGTTGATGAACCGCAAGCCAGGTCAGATGTCTGGAGGTCAACGCCAACGGGTTGCAGTCGGTCGTGCTTTGGTGCGTAATGCCGATGTCTATCTGTTGGACGAACCATTAAGTAACCTGGATGCACTGCTGCGAGAACGAGTTAGAGCCGACCTCAAGCAAATTTTTGCCGTCCAAAAAGTTCCAGTGGTTTATGTCACCCACGACCAAACAGAAGCAATGACACTTTCTACGAAAGTAGCTTTGCTTAACGATGGTTATGTCCAACAACTAGACCCGCCCGAACTCATCTATAACCATCCAGCTAATTTATTTGTAGCTGGATTTGTTGGTAGTCCACAAATGAATTTACTCACTCTACCTTGTAACGAAAAATCCGCCACACTGGGTAACTTCCAAATACCTCTGCCAAATTTGCCTACTGTACCACCCCAGATTGTTTTAGGAATCCGCCCAGAAAATGTCCGCATTGCTCAACCAGGAGACACCCAGATTATCCAAGGGAAAGTGTATCTAGTGGAAAACTTGGGTATGCATTATTTAGTAAGTGTCAGAGTTGAAGGTTCCCAAACCGAAGCGATTACAGTACGTGCTTTGCTACCAACAGACCAAAATTGGAATAACGAGGATATTACATTGGCATTGCCTTGTGAAGATCTTCACTGGTTTGATGTTGAATCTGGTCATGCTCTTGTTAAGAGGCAAATGTGAGGCGGCTAGTAGTCTGCTAACCCAAAAATCTTAGGTGGAGGTTGGGTAAAGGTTAAAGGCAAAAGGGGAAGGGATTTAAAACCTTTTCCCTTTCCCCTTTAAAGAGCTAAGTTGACTTGGCGAACTACAAGGGTATCTTTTTGAACTCGAAATATTCTATGCACCCTTACCGGCTCACATTCACTTCCAACAAATAACCTTTGGTAAATCCCAATACTTGTCGGTTAAGGGGGAAAGGGAAAGGGGAAAAGGGAAAGAAAAAACCTTTAACCTTTACCCTTTAACCCCTTCGGGGTTCGCCAGTCGCTCATGGGGGAAACCCCCAAGACCGCGCTGGCTCACCTTTTCCCCAAACCAAATTCCAGTTTAAAATCCAAAACCCGAGCAGTATTGTGGTAAATCCTATTGATTAAACACCAACAGGAGTGGGTGCAGCGAATCTAGCATATCGCTCGATGTAAAATTCTTTGGAGTTAGCGATCGCTTTCACAGATTCACGCTCTTTGAGGGCGTGCTTCCATTGTTTCACACGCGTAAATTCACTGGGTAAACTAAAACCACGATACTCCTTGAGTGCGCCCCAACGTTCAAACCAAGGGAAATAGGTTAAATCTACCAAACTAATGGATTCACCAAACCAGTAAGGGCCTTCCCCAGATAGTTTTCCTAGACCTTCGTTTTCAATAAATTCCAGGTGTTTGTATAGCTCCTGTTTAGCTTCTTCTTGTTTTTGGACATCTGAACTTCGCAGCAGGTTAGAAAAAGCAGAAACAAATCTGGTATTAGCAAAATCAATCCAAATGCGAGCCTGTGCTTTAGCAATAGGATCGCTGGGTAACAGAGGCGGATTCGGAAATACCTCATCTAGATACTCGTTGATGATTGCTGATTCCCAAACTCGCTGGTCATTATGAGTGATTGCCGGAACTTTACCATAAGGGGAAATTTTTCTAAAACCTTCCGGTGGATTCTGCAAATCGATTTCAATCAAATCGAAATCAACGCCTTTTTCTTGAAGTACCAACCGAGTGCGGTGAGCGTAAGGACAAACAACTGCACTGTATAATTTGATTTCAGCCATTTTAATTTCCTTTGTGAATTAGATTTGCGCCTGGAACCTGGAGAGATGGAGGACAGGGGGTAAAGAGCTAATTTTTAATTCTCCCCATACCCCATGCCCCATATTCCAATACCCTTAAAGCCAGGGTATTTCTTCCGGTGCATAACGAAAGGCACGGAAAACTGTATTTTGTTCGCCACGACTGACAGGCGATTTCTCACCTGGAATATTCCGAGATGCAAAATGAGGGTTGACATACTCCCAAACAATTTCTCCTGTAGTTGTCACCTCGAATATCCGGCCGTAAGCACCTTCTGTAATTAAGGTATTGCCATTTGCTAAACGTTGCGCTCCTGATATGTAGGAACTAAAGAAATTTTGGGGAGGGCTATCGGTATATTCCCACACTATCTCTTTTGTTTGACGGTTGACTTCAATCACACGGGAGAAATTGAGAGCAGTGTGACGGCGATGTGCGCCATTATCGAAAATCAGGATATTGCCGTTAGCTAATTCGTTGGGAAAATGCTGCTGTGCTAGTACGTCATCACCCAGCGTCCAGATGATTTCTCCGGTTTGGCGATCGATAATTACAACTGTGGATATATTACGAAAGCTCACAATAATATTGCCGTCGGCGAGTTCACCGACAGTATTTCCGTGAGTCCATTCGTGTCGATGATCCTGGGGAGTAATCGTAAATTTATCTGGGTCGAGATGTTCCCAAGCGTGCCAAGTCCAAACAATTTCATGTGCTGGAGTTACTTC
Organism: Nostoc sp. 2RC; assembly: GCF_014222165.1. Classification (NCBI taxonomy): domain Bacteria; kingdom Bacillati; phylum Cyanobacteriota; class Cyanophyceae; order Nostocales; family Nostocaceae; genus Nostoc; species Nostoc sp. 2RC. The sequence goes on along the minus strand of NZ_JACKZU010000459.1, from coordinate 606 downwards.
ATAAAGCACATCAGCATAGATATCACCATTGGCTTCTGTACCCACTACACCGCCTTTAATACGGGGAACCAAAGACTGGGGTATTTTTTCAATGGCAAGGATAATCGTGTTGCCATTGGCTAGCCTGCGTCCATCGTGATGGTGGTCTGGATGCTTATATTCCCAAATAATATTCCCTTTGGGATCTGCTTCTAATACAACCCCACTTTTGAATGCACCCCACAAAGCAAAACGCAGTGGTTCCTCTGCTGGCGTCTTACCGTTATAAAAGAGGTTGCCATTAGGCAAAAGATAACCATATAAACCCGGCGCATATGGCAGATTCCACTGGTGTACTACTTCTCCTTCCAGATTCAACAGGTAAACTTCACCTTGACCGGTCAGGGGTGTAAAAAGTGTGTATCCTTTGAAGACTTTTTCAGGGTTGTAAGCTTTTAAACCAGTACCCCGACGACGAATAGTATTTTGGTCAACCAACGTTGCTGTAAAAGTCATATCCTACCTGGTAAATGTTTAGTTGATGACTGGGGAGATGGCAACGCCTTGGGAAAAGGAGGGATCTTTTTTTTCCCCTTTCCCCTTCACCCTTTCCCCTTTCCCCTTTAC
>NZ_JACKZU010000045.1:0-31396 GCF_014222165.1 Nostoc sp. 2RC | reverse complement strand
CCTCCCACACCTCCCACACCTCCCACACCTCCCACACCTCCCACACCTCCTGCTTGCCCCATGCCCAAATTATCCTAATCTTGCCTGTAGGGCTTCGCGTGCGTGTTCTCGGTCGTCAAAATGGATTTTTTCAGTACCGAGAATTTGGTAGTCTTCGTGACCTTTACCGGCGAGTAATACTCCATCACCGGGTTGTGCTTGTAAAATGGCGGTGCGAATTGCCATGGCCCGATCGCCAATTACTGTTGGCTGCACTGTTTGGGGAATTCCCGCCAAAATATCTTCTAAAATTTTTTCTGGGTTTTCGGTACGGGGATTATCCGATGTCACCACTGCTATATCGGCTAGTTCTGCGGCAATTTTACCCATTTTTGGGCGCTTGGTACGATCGCGATCGCCGCCACAACCAAACACACAAATTATCTTTCCTGGTATAAATGGACGTGCTGCTTTGAGTAAATTTTCTAAACTATCTGGAGTATGAGCATAATCCACAATGACGCTAATATCTTGCTGGGAACTAATTTGCACTCGTTCCATGCGACCGGGAACTCCGGGAAATTCTGAGATGACGGATGCTACTAACTGCAAATCTAAACCTAGATGTAAAACTGCTCCTACTGCTGCTAAAAGATTTTCTAAATTATATTGACCAACTAAAGGCGATCGAAAGGCTACATCGCCTTTTGGTGTATGCAAGGTTCCGCTGACACCGTTCGGCTCATAACTTAAGTCACTCATCCATAAATCAGTGTTGTTGTTGTTGACACTATAACTCCAAACTTGTTCTGGATTTAATGAAGCAATTAAGCGCTCACCGTAGGAATCATCAGCGTTAATTATTGCCCGTCCCTTGAGATATTCAGGACTAAACAACAAGGCTTTGGCAGCAAAATAATCTTCCATATCCTTGTGATAATCCAGATGGTCTTGAGTAAGATTACTGAATACCGACACCTCAAATTTACAGCCTAATACTCGACCTTGTGCCAAAGCGTGGGAACTAACTTCCATTACCCCAAACTCATTTCCAGCATTTACAGCTTCAGCTAGTTGCTGTTGCAGTTCCACCGCAAAGGGGGTTGTGTGGACAGCAGTTTGTTCAAAACCAGGCCAACGAGTGTAAAGAGTTCCCATTAAAGCCGTAGCTAGATTAGCTTTATTCAGCAGAAATTCAATTAAATGGGTGGTTGTAGTTTTGCCATTGGTTCCAGTGACACCAACCAGCTTGAGTTTTTGCCCTGGATAACCGTAAAAAGCGCTGGCTATCTGGGCACAAGCTTGAGTGATATTACTGGCACTAATCACCACAGCTTCATCTGTGGGAGGATGTTTTTGCGCTGCTTGGGGAGAGATAATAGCTGCCACAGCGCCAGATGCGATCGCACTAGGCCAAAATTCCCCACCATCGACTCGTGTTCCTGGCATTCCAATAAACAAATCTCCCACACCACAAGCATGGGAATTCGTCTTCAAACCCCTAACTTCTGCATCCTCCAAAGCCGGATGGCTGGGTAATTGTTCAACACTGTCTACCGCCGTTAGTAATTCCCGCAATTTCATCTTGCGAACCTCGCCACAAACTTTTCTTGCGCTTATTCTGCATTATTTTTTTCTAATTGGCTAAATACTTACGCAACATTTCTTCCAAATGTTGCACACTCGCACGAGGAGAAGGACGCGGTAAAAGTACCTCTGCACCTTGGTGGTTCGCTAAAAAAAGTACCGGCACTTCATACTGATACGCACCAAACCACTCTTCGCGAGTTGTAATATCCCGAATTTCCAACTCAAAACTCAAATTTTGGATTTGTTCCAGCTTTTCCTGCAAACCCTCACATAAATGACATCCTGGTTTACTGTATAAAATCAATCGCATTTGCTTCTACTAAATTTGCTGTTGTCAAATATAGCAAGGGACTGGTGACTGGGTAAAAGGTCTTTGTGTTATCACACAGAATTCAGGAATCAGGAGTCAGAATTCAGTTAAGAATTTTGTACGACTAGCGTATGAATAACCGATGTTTTTGCACTCCCACCAAATCGTAGATTTGGTGGTCTTCAAAACGCTCGAAGCTCCTTCGAGTCTTCGATAGCGGAGCATTAGCGAGTCATCAAGCGTCGCGTCTTGATTCTGACTCCTGACTCCTGACTCCTGAATTCTGACTCCTGACTCCTGACTCCTGAATTCTGACTCCTGAATTCTGACTCCTGAATTCTGAATTCTTCTAAGTTTTCTCATTTATTGATGTTCAGCTTGGCTCATCTACATCTAATTTTTACATTACCTTAGATAAATAAATTGATTTATACCAATATAACTGGTAATGTATTTTCATTTGCACGGGTAATCATCAACGTTTCTATTTGATAAGCTATGAATTTGATGTTAAAAACAAAGTTTTTTTCCAAATCATTAATGGTGATTCTGGGGTTAGCATTAGCCACTGTTTCCACTGTTCAACCATCCACAGCTGCTGTTTTTAATTATCAGGATGATACAACTAATGAACCTATTTGGCGGCGCGTAGCACCGGGGAATCCTCCCACTCTCATCAGTGGTGAAAGAGATGGAAACATGGGAATGAGTGTACCTTACAGCGTATTTGATTTTACAGTTGATCGTTCTGGTTCATACACTATAAGTGGTGACTCTAAACCTACAACACCTGCAAATAGAAAATGGGATATTTTCTTAACTTTATATGAGGGTAGTTTCAATCCTACTCAACAATTAACCAATGTTTTAATAGCAAGTACTACTACAAATGGTAGTACCGTTACTTTCAATCGAGAACTTGTTACAGGAGAAAAATACTTTTTAGTTACTACTGGTCGTCGAGTAAATGATTTTGGCAAGTTTAGTAACACAATCAGTGGTTTGGGTGAAATTACACCAATTCCAGAATCAAATTCGATACCTGCTGTATTAGTCGTGGGTGGTATAACTTTACTACTGTCTAAGGGAAAAGTCAGAAGGCAGAAGGCAGGAGGCAGAAGGCAGCTATGCTACCCACCCTTAAAAGAGTGGGATTGTAACAAGGAGGTTTTATACCTTGCTGCAAGCAGTCTCAGTATAATTATTTATCTGGACTGTAGCTCAGACCCAGAACTAAAGTTTTGATTGTTACTCCTAACCTTCTGCCTTCTGCCCTCGAACTTCTGCCTTTCTTTGTAATTTGAGGTTTATTTTATCAATCACCTTTAAAATTATCTGTAGTTCACGCCTATTGTAATTTGCTGTAAATAAATTTCTAGACTTGTGACCAGATATTTGGGTAAATTTTCTTGCTATTCCTGACTGCAAGTCATAATAGGCATATTATTAGTGATAGAATTCCTAATTTTTAATTTGAGAAAATTTCAGAAGCTTTTAACTTTCTTAGAACTTACACAACGCCGATATTGTGATTGCAACGGAAACAAAGTATAGGAAAACTATCCCAGCGTCAGGGTAACTTACTACGCTATCCCTCATAATGACGAAATTAGGTTATTTTTGCGTCAGAACAAAGCGTGATTGATTTTGCACTAGGAAGATAACAACAATGACTCAAGTCAAATCACAAATCACACTCGAAGAATTCCTGACACTCTCCGGAGGAGAAGGAGATATCACCTACGAATTAGTTGATGGAGAATTAAAACCAAAAATGGCTCCAAAAAGATTCCATTCTAGGCTAACAGGCACAATCTACACAATCCTAAGACTGTGTTTGCAAAATCGTGGTGAAATTGGTATTGAATGGGCAATTACTTTAAAACGTCAGGGTAAAGACTGGGTACCAATACCAGATTTACTTTATGTTTCTTACTCTCGGCTTAACAGCGACTTAATTGAAGATGAAGCTTGTCCTATACCTCCAGATTTAGTGATTGAAATTATCTCTCCTGACCAAACTTTTGGAGAAATGAATGCAAAAGCTACAGATTATCTCAATGCAGGTGTTCTGAGAGTTTGGGTTGTGGATGCAAAAGCGAAAACTGTCACTATTTTTTATCCTGATGCTCGACCTCAAACAAAAATTGGTGCAGAAATTATAGAAGATTCCTTGTTTGAAGGACTGCAAATCACAGCAAAACAAATTTTTCAACAAGCAGGAATTCCGTAAATTAGAATTCAGAATTCAGAATTCAGAATCAATTAGTTAGATATAGGACAATACGGTTAAGTGAAGCATTTCTTACTTTTTTTTGCCTCCTACTCTACGGAAAGTCACTGACGCTCCTTTGTCGCTACCGCTTCGCTAATGTGTCTATGCATCCTTCTCTAACGAGACGCTACGCGAATGCGGTAGCCTGCGGCAAGCCGCTGCGCGTCTACGTTAAAAAAATGTAGATTCGGAAATGGTATATTAATTTTGGATAAATTAGTATTTCAGTTAAAGAATGGGGAATTAATTTAAAGCAATTGTGAGCGAATTTCATTTACAAATCCCAGAAAATAGTAATGACGCGGGTGTTCGTCTTGACCGCTATCTTTCGCAAGAATTACCAGATTTATCTCGTTCCCGCATCCAACAGTTAATCGAAGAAGGTAATGTGCAACTGAATGGTAAAGTTTGCACTTCTAAAAAGATTAGTGTTAAGGTAAGCGATCGCATTACTCTAGAAATCCCAGAAGCCCAACCTTTAGAACTACAAGCAGAAGATATTCCCCTAGATATCCTCTACGAAGATGATCAGTTAATCATTCTCAACAAACCTGCGGGCTTAGTGGTTCATCCCGCACCAGGTCATCCAGACGGGACTTTAGTAAATGCTCTGTTGGCGCACTGTCCTAATTTACCAGGAATCGGGGGAATCCAACGTCCGGGAATTGTCCATCGCTTAGATAAGGATACAACAGGAGCGATCGCCATCGCTAAAACAGAACTTGCCCATCATCATCTCCAAGCACAACTCAAAGCCAAAACCGCACGCCGAGAATACTTAGGTATAGTTTACGGTGCGCCAAAAACTGAAAATGGCACAATTGATTTACCCATCGGTCGCCATCCCCAAGACCGTAAAAAAATGGCTATCATACCCGTTGAACAAGGCGGACGACTAGCCGTCACTCATTGGCGAGTCCTAGAACGCCTTGGTAATTACACACTAATTCACTTTCAACTAGAAACTGGACGCACCCATCAAATTCGCGTCCACAGCGCCAAAATCGGTCATCCCATTGTTGGCGACCCTATTTATGGTTCCGGTCGTTCAGTAGGAGTAAATTTGCCTGGTCAAGCACTACACGCTTGGCGATTCAAATTACAGCATCCCATATCTGGAGAGATGATTGAAGTTACAGCAACTCCTCCTAGCCAATTTACCAAACTTTTGGACATTTTAAAAAAACGAAGCGATCGGCCAAATTCTTTCACCAATTAATTGTTAAACATTTTCAAAATGTTGAGTGATGAATGATGACTGTTGACTGATGACTGTTGACTGCGGAGTTCTTATTCTCCCTAACCCCTCTACGCCATCTCCCTTATCTCCCCACTCCGCACCCCCCACTCCCTATTTTCAAACTAAATCTACTGTCCAACATCCAAGTCGAAGTAGAAACTGTCATCAACAATTCTATGGCTGCCAATATACTTAATGATGGGTATGCTGACTCGATGCTGTCCTGGTTCAAGTTTCCAGGTTTTTTGGAAGTTCCCAATATGATGACAAGCAGCATTAATGGGAAAGGTACTAGGAGTTAAAAAACTATTTTTATAACTCTCAACTCCATTTTTAAATAGATGTCCTTTTACTTCTACTTGATTAACTGTAGCTTTGGATGGTATGCAATAATAGACGTTTGATAATCTGAGGGTATCTCTAGATTTTAGGAGTAAGCGATCGCCATTTTTCACTTGCTGAAGTTCGTTGCTATTAACCTGCACAGTGACATTATCAACGCATACTTTTGCCGGAGTCACTTTGTCACATGTAGAAGTGGTGGCGAGAGTGGGCTGTGGTTCTGAAGAAGATTTTTTATCACCCTCAATTAATGCAGGTGCTACCGTTGCCACTATAGCGCCAGTAGCAGCGATGAGAGCAAGTATAACCTGTTGTTTAAAAGTTGCCATTTTTCCAACTCCTCAAGTTTTTTGCTGTAACACCATCATCACTTGAGACACAGGTTCTACAGGTAGGCGTTAGTAGGGAGTTTGAGTAATTAAATTGTTGTAAGGGAAAGTAGGCAAATGTAGGTTTGTAGGGTAAAGTATTACACTACTGACTGATTTTAACTTTGCTCTGCCAATTCAACTACACCTAATGGACTCACAAGAAGCATTAAAATTCATTAATAGGTTGCTTGCTGAAAAGAATAGGGAAGTATTAAATGAATTGGAAGCAAGCCTTTTTTTAGAGATATGGGAAGGTAAAGCTTACAATCAGATGGTTATTTATTTTAATGGTAAGCAACAAGTTTATGCTTCACAATATTTGAGAGAAACTGCCTCAAAATTATTCACAAAAATAGAAGAAATTTCAAATATCAATAGAGAAGTTAAAAAGGGAAATTTTAAACAATCAATAGAATTACTATATACAATCTATCCAGCCATAGTTTCTCCTTCCCAACAACTAATGGGAGAATCAATCAATAAAGCACAACAGGATGAATCAAAACTAGCTTCTTCATCACAACAAAATCGCAATCCTTTTATTCCCCAACACGGCAGAATAGAAGAACTACAACAGTTTTTTGGTAGGCAACGCGAAATATTGCGGGTATTTGAAGTACTTAACAGTAATAGTAGTGTTGCCCTCATAGGAGAAGAAGGAATCGGCAAATCATCTTTGTTATGGGTGATTTGTCAACAGGCACAAAATTATTTGTACTTACCACGTGAGCCAGTTTTTTTAGATTTAAATAATGGAGTTCATAATGAAGATGAATTCTACATTGCTTTGTGCGATAAAATTGGTATTCCTGAAAGTAAAGGCTATAGACTCACTCGCAATTTGCAAAATAAAAAAGTGCTATTAGCTATAGATAATTTAGGGAAGTTAATCGAAAACAGCTTTACTCGCCAAGTTCGGGATCAATTGCGCGGTTTAGCTGAAGGCCGTGATGCTTCTTTGCGGTTGATTTTAGCTGCTAGCGAACCTCTGGACAAGCTATTTAACGATAGTCAGGATAATCGCAAGACATCTCCACTAGCAGGTATTTGCCAAGAGGAAAATATAAAACCTTGGGATGAAATTAGCGCCCGTCATTTTATAACCAAGCGTTTGGCTAATACTTCAGTGAGTTTTACTGAAGAGGAAATCATCCAACTCATCCAACAAAGTGGCGGACATCCTCGCAAACTAATGCAGTTGTCTTATCGAACTTATTCGCAGTATATGGAGAGTTTGGAATGAATGATACCGCTTTGACCTCTCGCTCAACCCCTCCCCTACGAGGGGCTGGAGGAGTTAGGTTCTTCACGGGGATGATGGAGGCTGAATAATGACCCCTGTACCCCGCCTAGACTTAGCACCCAAGTTAAAGCGTCCCCTGTCTGTGTGGAATCCCTTGGATTATTTGCGCCTTTTGTACTGGGTGTTTTTCTTTCCTCAGGCTTTGCGCTGGTATGTAGATACATTCGGGGGTGCGTATATTCCTGAAGCCCAAATGAATAGGGAGAAGCAATGGAGATTATTGCTCCAAAATCCTATCCAACTTCAGTTAGTTTTCCAAGGATTATTTTTAACAGTAATTACACCTGTAGCTATAGGTTTTATTTTTCAGGCTATAAATGTTCGCGTTGAGTGGTTCACCATAGTGTTCTGCGTGGCTTACGGCGCACTGTTTGGCGGCTCATTAGGCTCAGTGGGAAACATGGTTGGACGCGTGGCCAGAAATGTAGCGGGAGGCGTAGCGGCAGGCGTGGCGTCATGCATAGTGCTAAGCGTGGGGTACATCGTAGTGCTAAGCGTGACTGGAGGTACAGTGGTAAACTTGACCAGCGGTGTATTGCCATACTTAGCATTGTCGGTATACGTAGGGTTCAGCGTGGCGTTCGGCGTGACGGGAAGCGTGCTGGTAAGCGCAACTGGAGGCGTGGCGGTATGGGTAGCGGTAGGCTTAGGTTTAGGCGTGCCGTTCAGCGTAGTAATAGGCGTAACCGGAGGCTTACTCTTCGGTACAGCCAGAGGCATAGCGTTCGGTGTGGCATTTGGCATGGCGTCCGGTGTGGCATCTGGTGTGGCATTTGGCATGGCGTCTGGCGTGGCATTCGGCGTGACGGTGCTGCGTGCAGAAACCTGGCTTATTGGCTCGCCTTTAAACTTGCGAATCATCCAAAACGGTAGTTGGCTACTCCCCCGCATCACTCCGCTTCCTATTCCTCATCTTGTTTGGCATTTACAAAATTGGTTACAAAATGATTGGGAAACTGGCTTACATAATATTAATCAACTGCTGACATATACCCTACAATTCATTCCTGTTGTCCAAGCAGTAAACAGAGTACTTACTACAACTCCATCGGAACAGATTATTTGGCGTGTTTCTTTGCTAGCAACAGATCCCTTTGATTGGGCATTAGTAGGTTTTGCTTCAGGTTCTTTGAGGGAACAAATCAAGTTACATCTTGTTAAAGGCTTAGTATTTTTAGGTTATTTCGACGAACCATTCTCTCTAACCTTAAGAATAAACACTCGTTTAGATACTCCTGCCCGTGCTGCTGCTGCTGGCTTCTGGCATCTACATCAATATGAGCCAGAGAAAGCAAGAGAGGCTTTTGCTGTAGTGCGTTCTCTTCTCTATGGCGAGGAAATGTACACCCTTGCCCAAACTCTAGAAACGTTTCACAAAGCTGAAAAACCAGCTTCTATTGCTGCTATCCAAGTTCCTCCTTTTCCACAGGAACCGCTTTTACGTCCAGATACCTGGAAAGTTCTCACTAATTTGCGTCGAGTTGTTGAAGATGTCCAGTTTGTTGAACGTAGCGTCTCGCGTTCAGCCAGGTCTTTAGCTCTGAATCGAGCATTAGGCGAACTGACAAAAATCTTAAATCAAGCTGACACGTTGCCACAAGCAGAGCAAGGGTTAATCATAGATATCGCTCAAACTTGGAAAGAAAGCCTTTTACAAATCACTGGTGAAGTGGGAGAAATTTCCATCACCAAGCCTGTGGTTAATCCTTATGTTGTAGGCGACCCCGTTGAAGGTCATCTCTTTGTTGGGCGAGAAGATATCATCAGACAGTTAGAAGAACTCTGGGTAATGGGTAATCAACTCCAGTCTGTAGTTCTCTACGGTCACAGGCGTATGGGCAAAACTTCTATTTTACTTAACGCTGCTAACTGTCTAGGCTCACAAATACAGCTAGCCTATGTCAACTTGCTACGTTTAGGAGATAGCCCTCAAGGTGTCGGCGAGGTGTTGATGGCAATTTGTGATGAAATTTCTGAAACTGTAAAACTTCCACCACCAGCTGACGCTGATTTACTAAATCTCCCCTACCGGACTTTTGAACGTTATTTAAAACAGGTGGAAGCAAACCTAGAAGGTGGGTTGATTATCGCCTTAGACGAATTTGAGAAAATTGAAGATTTAATTGAAGCCGGAAAAATTCCTATAGATTTTATGGGTTTTCTGCGGGGGTTGGTGCAAATGAGTTCTAAAATTGCCTTTGCCTTTGCTGGTTTGCACACCTTAGAGGAAATGACAGCAGATTATTTTCAACCTTTCTTTGCCAGCGTCATTCCTATTCATGTAGGCTTTCAAGAACGTGCAGCTACTCGCCAAATTCTAGCTAACCCAGGTAATGAAGACTTCCCCCTCGACTACATCCCAGAAGCTTTAGATGAAATTTATGCTTTAACACACGGTCAACCATATTTAGTACAACTACTGGGTTTTCAGCTAGTGCGTGGCTACAATGACTTTGTTTTTGAGCAAGGACGACGCCGTGACCCAGTTTTTACAATAGAAGATGTGGAAGCAGTTATCAATGACCCTGAATTTTTCCAACGGGGACGCTACTACTTTGATGGAGTTTGGGGTCAAGCCGCGCGGGGTGCTGGCGGTCAACAAACAATAGTACAATTACTTGCACCTTACCCAGATGGGTTAAGTCTGGATACTTTAGCTCAGTCTACAGGTATGAATGACGCTGATTTACAAAAAGCGCTAAATACTTTGAAGCGTCATGATGTAGTTGAGGAAACTCAAGGAAAATGGCGGATTATGGTAGAACTGTTTCGCCGCTGGGTTTTACGGTAGGGGAATACAGCAGTGCATTGGTGTCAACTTAAGCTCAAACGCTTGTCCCACAGCCGTTTTACCCCACCCCTTAATCCCCTCCCCGCTTGCTCTGAGGGGAGGTTTTGCGCCAGCAAAGGCGGGGTGGGGTAACGCGAAGCATTATGGTAAGTCAGTAAATTCAAAATTGCGTTTTTACAAGGGTTTCACGTTAAGTTGACACCAATAACAGCTGTGTGACCCTACAGATGATTCATCTGTTGCCAAGATTTTTAGAAATGGTTTCGCTAACCACATTTGCTTGTTCGGATACTACAATTGCGACTTCGGGCACTACAATTGCGACTTCGGGCACTACAATTGCGACTTCGGGCACTACATTTGCTTGTTCGGACACTACAATTGCGACTTCGGGCACTACAATTGCGACTTCGGGTACTACAATTGCGACTTCGGACACTACAATTGCGACTTCGGGCACTACATTTGCTTGTTCGGACACTACAATTGCGACTTCGGGTACTACAATTGCGACTTCGGACACTACATTTGCTATTTCGGCGACAGCATTTGCTAAGCTGTTCTACATTTAACTTGCATATATTGGGCGGGCGAGACGCCCACCCCACAAGAAATGTACAATTTCAGATTATGCAAACTAAATGTGGTTTAGCTTATTGTTACAAACTACCTGCGTAAACTCCGCGGGTCGAGTGCATCTCGCAAGCCATCGCCGAGTAAGTTGAACGCCAGTACTGTCAAAATAATCAACACAGCTGGCGGCCAAATTAACCAAGGTTGCAAAACCATAATAGAAGCATTACTAGCCAGAGACAGCATATTTCCCCAAGAGGGGTCTGGTTGTTGAATACCCAAACCAATCAGACTCAATATTGCTTCCGCACCAATAAAGCTGGGAACTGCCAGAGTAGCAGAGATAATTACATAGGTAGCTGTTTGCGGCAAAACATGGCGGACAATAATATAAAGTGGGTTACCGCCCATTGCCCTTGAGGCTTGGACAAATTCTCGCTCTTTAATTGATAATACTTGTCCGCGAATTACCCGTGCTAATCCAGCCCAGCCAATAACCGAAGTAATCACCACAATCAACAAAAATCGCTGGGTACTGCTTAACCCTGGTGGCAAAACTGCCCCCAAGGTGACTAAAAGATAAATACTAGGGAAAGTCATTAACACTTCTGCTAAGCGCATGATGATGCTATCTGTCCAACCTCCGAAGTAGCCGGAAATTCCACCTATCAGCAAACCCAGAGGAAAGGAAATAGCAACGCCAAAAATTCCGATAAACATACTGATGCGGCCGCCATACAACAAGCGACTGAGTTGGTCGCGGCCTTGGTCATCAGTACCTAAAACGTTAAATTTTACGCCGTTTGTTGTGCCAAACAAATGCCAATTCAAGGGAATACCAGGAAAAATCGTCACCTCATCCCATTTTGGGGGTAGTGGCAAAGTTAGCTGTAACAATCGGTATTCTGCGCCAGAGACAAACAAACGCAAGGGAGAGGGTTTTTTAAAGTCTACAATCAACTCGCGATCGCCTGTTTCTAAATTTGTCTCTCCCTGAGTCGTCGGATAAACATGAGGCCCAATAAACTGCCCTGATTGAGAAACCCAATATACCTTAGTTGGTGGCAGCAATGAACCATTGGGCTGTGAGGCATAGGGGTCATAAGGCGCAATAAAATCGGCTGCAATTACCGCTACGTAGAAAATTAATAGCAAAATTGCCCCAAATTGTGCCAAAGGATTTTTCTTCAGTCGTCGCCACCAATCCATAGTAGTTAGGAGTTAATAAGTTATGAGTTATGAGTTATGAGTCAGGAGTTTGGAGTGAGGAGTTAGGAGTTTGGAGTGAGGAGTTATGAGTGAGGAGTTATGAAGTTTTTATTTTAATTGATAATTCATCATTAATAATTCTTAACTTCCCACTTTCCACTCTCTATTCCCCATTCCTCAGTCTAAAATCTTAACTCCTAACTCCCCAGTTTTAAATCTTAACTCCTACCTCCTAACTCCTAACTCCTAACTCCTAACTCCTAACTCCTAACTCCTAACTCCTAACTCCTAACTCCTAACTCCCAATTCCTCTAAATACCGTTGTTGTTCTTCTTGTTGTTTTTCGTGTTCTACAACAAAGACATTGGAGTAGAGATTAGCCAAAATTTGTTTGCCTTGTTGGGTCAGTGACAGATAATGCAGTCCTTCTTGGATATAGGGATATACCCCATTCCAGTAAAATTTGGCATAGTTCTTACGCAAATCCGCAGGAGTTTTATAACCCAAGACTTTATTCATACCAGTTTCTTCAAACTCGTAAAATAAAGAATTAATTTTCTTTAAGTAACGTGGGTCGCTTAATTGCCCAATCAAATCAGCTGCACGCACTAATCCCGCAAAGCATTTTGTATCTTGCTGATCCTCTGCCGCAGGTACGGGAAATCTAGTTAATTCAATATTGCTTTTAATTGCATCTGCATCTATTAACTTGTGACCGCCGAAACGTTCATCAATAAATAGCTTTGCTCTATCAACATGATATGGTGTCAGGCTGGCATCAGAAGCCCCAGGAGCCAAGGAAATCATTCTACCATTTTTACCTGTGGCATATAAGCCTGCTATTTCTTGGTCTTGTCGGCAAACTCCTTTAACGTAGCCAATATCATGGCTAACTAGGGAGATGATGAAATGCAGCCAATCTTCGCTAGAAACACCACCTTCTCTGATGTGTTTGCCACGTAAAATTTCCTGGCCCACTAGGGTAACTAAGACCGTGTGTTCAACATTATGGTAAAGTGCATCGCTATTGGCAATATTTTCCAAAGCCATATTACCAGCCCAGGCAATGATGTCCTGGTAATCATTTTTAAAGCAGCCATAGGTGCGACGGTAACCTTCTCGAATTTGATTGACAAAGGCATCAATTAAAATTTCAGTGGCATTGAACATATCTGTTTGCTGTGGTATTTACTTTTTGATTCAAGGAGTGGGAAATGGGAAGTAGAGAAACAAGGGAGACAACGGAGACAAGGGAGATAAAGGAGCAGGGGAGATGAGTTTTTCCCCTCTTCCCATGCCCAATCCCCTTGGTGTAATTTCTGACAATGCAGTTTGCTCTTTTGTAACTCAGATGCAGATGTAGACGCTACCTTGATCTGTAGTGCATTCCAGGATAAGCTGTTGATTCCTAGGAATACAAAGGCTTCAAAGGGATTATTATAGATTGCGTGGGAAAATAACGACTTAGTATAGCAAAGTACATTAACGTTTTTAATTTTAATTAGATAAATCTACATTAGCCTTAAGGACTTGCAAAGAAAAAATAATCAACTACTTTCTGTAGGGTACGCGTCTAGCGCGCCCCAAGCCAAAGGCGGACAACATGTCCACCCCACAAGTAGTGATAATTAATTTCTTGAAAGTCCCTTATTATTAATTTTTAATTTCTAACTCGTAATTGACAGTGATCTAAATACATCTTCTCTGTGACGTAATACTCAAAGAGGAATGGTGTAAGCTAATGTGTGCAAAAAAAGCATAAGGTTGTTGACTGTTGACTATTGACTGTCAACGGCAATTCTAGGAAACTATGGTCAGCAAACGTGGACTCACACTAGGTAAGTACGCTCCTCTTCATAAGGGACATCAATTTGTGATTGAGACGGCCTTGGCAGAGATGGATGAAGTGTTAGTGATGGTTTATGATTGTCCAGAAGTGACTGCTATTCCTTTAACGGTTCGGGTTAACTGGCTGCGAAAACTGTATCCCACAATTGAGGTGATTGAGGCGTGGGATGGGCCGACAGAAGTTGGTGATACCCCTGAAATTAAGAAAAAGCACGAAGAATATATCCTGCAAAAGTTAGAATCAAAAAAAATTACACATTTTTACTGTAGTGAATTTTATGGCGAACACGTAAGCATTGCATTGGGAGCAGTAAATCGACTTGTAGATAGCGATCGCCAAATTTTCCCAATTTCCGGAACCCAAGTCAGACAAAACCCTTATACTTTTAAAAAGTATTTACATCCTGACATTTATCGCGACCTAATTACTAACGTTGTTTTTTTGGGCGCTCCTTCAACTGGTAAAACAACAATAGCATCGCAACTAGCAAAAGATTACAATACTGTATGGATGCCAGAGTATGGGCGCGAATATTGGGAAAAACATCAAATAGAACGAAGACTTTCACTGTCTCAACTTGTGGAGATTGCTCAAGGGCATTTAGAACGGGAAGAAACTTTATTATCGCAAGCAAACCAATACTTGTTTACAGATACTAATGCCCTCACAACCTATCAATTTTCTTTGTATTATCACAAAACCGTTGCTCCGGAATTAGCACAACTAACACATCAAGCTATATCGCGTTATGATTTGGTATTTCTTTGTGATGTAGATATACCTTACGACTGTACTTGGGATCGCTCTGGAGAAACAAATCGTAATATATTTCAAAAACAAATTCACAACGATTTAATTATCAGAAAAATTCCTTTTTTTACTCTACACGGTAATTTAAATACACGGATTAATTTTGTAAAAAACGTGTTATCTCGTTATCAAAAGTATCATAATTTATTAGATTTATTCGTAAAATTAACTTAAGATAGTAATCCTACAGCAATCTCTAATTGTTTGTGAAATATTACATATGATGCTTGTTGACTCTTAACTATTCACTGTGAACAGTCAACATTCAACATTCAACAGTCAATATTCAACACCCATATTTTTCACACCTAAAATAGTCTTACTATATATGTTTGAATTTTGGAGCGTTAATAATATTGCCTTCAAAGTTTTGGGCTATCCCATGAGTTATGTTGAATTTTTGGGAACAATTTTCTCTTTATGGTCAGTATGGCTAATTTCTGAAAGGAAAATTCTGACTTGGCCTGTTGGCATAGTCAGCGTATTGCTGTACATGGTGCTTTTTTATCAAATTGGCTTGTATTCTGACACCATTGAACAAGTTTATTATTTAGGTACTAGTATTTATGGCTGGTGGCGATGGAGTACACCAGAATCAGCTAATGGCAAAATTGCAAATGTTAGATATAGTTCTCGACACACAATTTTTTTGACTGCTTTAGGAACAATAGTCATTTCCTTAGCAACGGGAATATTCATGAGCCAAATTCATCTAATATTGCCAACAATATTTCTAGAAAAAGCTTCTTTTCCTTACTTAGATGCACTCACAACAATTATGAGTTTTACCGCAATGTGGTTGATGACCCAAAAGCGGATTGAAAGTTGGTATTACTGGATAGTAGTTGATATTATTGGCATTTGGTTATATTACGTAAAACAAGTTAAATTCGTTGCTTTACTTTACGTAATTTTGCTATTTATGGCAATTAACGGCTCAAGATCTTGGCTGAAAACGGTGAAGTTGGCTAAATCCCAAACTTTCAGAAACTAATGTAATAATCAGGATTTCAGCCTACATAGGCTGTAAGTTCATATCTAAAGGATGGACAGGTTGACCGAAAAGTTCTACAATTTGAACTGATTGCGGTAATTTTACCTATTCCCCAATCCATATGTGCATAGTAAAGATTTTCTAGTGATTCCATTTGATTGTGGAAGCACTAAATTAATATAGGAAAGTCTTCAATAAAGGACAGCAAACAAATGGATGTCAAGCTGGTTCTAGCTGGTTTAACAGTTATATTTACGCTTTCGTGTTTATTTTTTGGCACGAAAAACGGGTTCTATGACTCAGATAATTATCACGGCAATGGTTCGGCGCATTAAGAGAAACTTGTAGACGCTGGAGCAACTTTCCGCAGGGTAAGTTGGCTAAGAGCGCTCATAACTTTCACAGGGAAAACAGGCAAGAGGCAAGGCTCCTTGAGCTAGTAGTTTGATAGCTCTCTCGTTATCCAACTTTTCCGGACTCATGCGGGTTCGGTAGAGGCGTCCTCCCCAACTAAAAATCCGTATTCTCAGGGTGTAGGGGCGCATGATAAAACTTACCCCTAAGTCACAAAACCAAAATTTATGCAATTTTTGGGTTTTGGGATATGTCCATGACGATGAGGTTAGAGGGGAGGAGAGCATGAGGGATAATCTGTCGGCATCCTCTCGCGTAGATGCTGCGGAAGCGGGTAGTGAATTAGAATGTTTGCCCTATAGTGTTCAGCATCACGATGAGGGCGTGTGTTTATTGGTGAAGATGGGGCCACACCGCATCCTGTTGGACTGTGGTTTGGAAGATATTTCATCACTGACGAGGGGGTTGAGCAAGTCGGTACGTGGAGCCAGTCTGCCCTTACCAGCAGATTTAGTTTTAGTTAGTCACGCCCATCCAGATCACGCCAGAGGCTTGCTGGCACTGCACAACGCTTTTCCTAAGTTACCCATTTATGGCAGCGAAGTAACCAGCAAGTTACTGCCATTGAATTGGCAAGACCAAGAGCCACAGAAAATTTCCCAATTTTGTCATGCTTTGCCGTTGCGATCGCCAGTAGAGTTCCAAGAGGGTCTAGTGGCGGAATTATTTCCCGCAGGGCATCTACCAGGGGCAGTGGCAATTCTCCTCACTTACACTACCCAACATCGCAGTTATAAACTACTGTATACAGGAGACTTTTTCTTATCCAATTCCCGGCTGGTGGAAGGTTTGCGCTTAGAGGAATTACGAGGTTTAGACTTGGATGTGCTGATTATTGAAGGCACTTATGGCACATCCCGCCATCCCCACCGCCGTAACCAAGAAAATCAATTAGCAGAGCGAATTAATCGAGCGATCGCTGAACGTTGTTCTGTAATTCTCCCCACTCCGGCTTTAGGGCTTGGTCAAGAGCTGTTGATGCTTTTGCGCTCTCATCACCACTTCACTGGACGAGATTTAGATATTTGGGTAGATGGTGCTGTGGCCACTGGCTGCGATGCTTACTTGGAACTACTCCCCCACCTCCCCCCATCAGTACAAAACTTTGCCCGCCATCAACCTTTGTTTTGGGACGAACGGGTACGTCCACGGGTGCGTCGTTTGTACCCAGAAGAACGTGCCACTGTCGGTAAGTCACCCTGTATTGTTCTCACTGACTCCACAGCTGATTTGCGCGAACACTGTCAGCCCAACACCGGCCCTTGGCTAATTCTTGTGCCGGAAAAAATTGATATAAAACTTAACAAAAAATATTTAGCTCCCACCACCGTCGAAAGTTACCTTCTAGCTCAGCACAGCGATGGCCCTGGTACTACGCAGCTAATTCATAATTTGCGGCCACAGCATGTGATTTTTGTCCACGGTTCTCCTGCCTACTTAGCCGACCTCACAAGCTTAGAGGAGTTACAAAACCGCTATCACATACATTCTCCAGCTGCTGAGACCTTGGTGGAATTGCCCATTGGCGATACGTTCTTGCAACCAGCAGCCCCAGAGACGAATTATGAAGGCGAACTAACGGAGTTAGGAACAGTAGTTACAATCACCCTACCGGATGCCATCACAGCCGATCCTCGTTGGCAACATTTTGCCGATACTGGCTTAATCGAGGCTCGCTGGCAAGGAGAGGAACTAGTACTGAGGGGATTGTCCCAAAGAGAATTGCTCAATCAAAATAGCGATCGCTATACATGGACAGATGTAGACTGTTGTGGTACTTGCCGACACCAAAGGGGGCAGCGGTGTTGGAATCCAGCTTCCCCATTGTATAACTTTAAGGTAACTTTAGAAGGTTACTGTCCTGCTTTCGAGCGGTTAAATGATAGTCAATAGTCAATAGCCATTTGCGAATAATAAATGACCAATGACTAATGACTAATCACCCTTTATTCTGGATTGGAGTCAGTGTAACGATTGCGGATGCGTTCTGCTTCGGGACAATCCTCTGTTAGGAGAGGTTCCACATTTCCGCGTGGCACTGAAGCCAATTTTTGCGTTACAGCACCGATGCTTTCGAGGCGAACCATTTCTTCCCAAGAACAAATTTCGTCCTCTTCTTCTGTTTCATAGCGTAGGGTTACTAAATCTCCCTCTATGTCTATGATGCGGGCACGCTCAATCCAGCGTTGCTGATCCCGCAAGAAAACACATACCTCCCGCCCGTCGCAACACAGTTGATAAATCTTGCGGTGTAGCATGTACTGCTTCTGCCTTTTTAAACAACGTAGTTAAACCTGTCAAAATCTGGGTTTGACCCCATTAGATTACACCTTTAAGAGCTTAATTTCACGGTTGAGAACAGGTAAGTCTCATAACCCAATTTTAAGATTTGCTTGTACTTGTAAGAATCTAAGATATTTTGGGTCATCAACCAATGGTTGCCTTACCAGTGAATTCAATCTCTTTCAGGCTGAATTTTAGGAAATGTTTGGTTCATAGAAGTCAAACAAGTCGGGATTTCTCCTCACAAGGTTAATATTTGCTGGTAAGTCCTTTCTACCATTATGTAATAAAAAATACTGAGAAACAAGCGTTGGTTGCGGTTGTTTAATTTGCCTACTTGTAGTCATTGGCATTATTAAGAAGTCCGGGGACTTGGCTTTACTTTTATTTACCCCTGTGTATTTGATCTTAACTCATTCTCTTGCTGACCTAGACGATTTTCAAAAACAACACACAAAGAGTTTTGAGTTTTTCAGGTTTTTGCTTCAACAAGAGGTTCAGTGAAATACGAGGATGAGGAAGATAGGGGAGATAAGAGAGATAAGGGAGACATGGGACATCACAGTAAATTCTTCCTTTTTGTGCTCATCTCGCCATCCCTCGTCTATCTTATGTAGAAGTATCAAAAAGATTTATTCGGTAACGGTAGTTCCATTAGCACATTAGACGAGGACGCTTCTCGTTTAATTTCACCTGTGCGAACTGCATCGTATAGGGCTGCGAGGGCTGACAAATCCTCTGAGTTGTAGCATTTCGTAGCCAGCACTTGATGGAGTAAACCTTCAGATTCAACACTAAGATATCCAGTTTGGAAAGCAGATTCAACAATTGTGCGAATCATCTTGATTAGGGCAGAGTGGGCGATTTATAACATCCAGTGTGGAATATTTCTCTGGGCTGCTAGTTGATATAGAACATAAATAATATGTGATTATAATTACATGTATTTAGTGATTTGTATCACAGCAATGACTGAAATACTAAGCTTTTGGCGCATTTGCTATGTAATGTATATGCATAGATAAATACAAAGTTTTTCAGTAGCTTTGCTCTTTATCTTCAAGCAATGATTAGCTATTTAAAAATATTAAAATATAGTAAAACTTTTAGGCAAGCATCCAAAATCACAGTTAAGAACAGACAATCAAGCAAAAAACTGGCGAAAATCCTCGTCTTTTTGACTCAATTGTGCCCAGTCTAGGTTCAAAGACTGGAATTTTTGTACCAAGCGATGGCAAGCAGGACGTTCGGTGGCGTAATGTCCAGCGTCGATTAAAATCAGATTAGAATCACGGCTTTCTTGAAATTGATGAAATTTGCAGTCAGAAGTTAGGTAAGCTTGGGCCCCAGTTTTGGTAACTGCTGAAATGAAACTAGCTCCTGAACCACCCAAAACAGCAACCCGTGAAATTGTTTGCTGTAAATTCGTTGTTGGTGAAAAAATTAAATTTGGGGAAGCAAGTTTTTTTTGAATATTTGTGAGTAATTCCTGTAGTGTCAGGGATGGTTCCAGCAAACCAACACGACCATATCCTAATCCGGGCTGTGTGAGTACTATGGGAGTAATTTCCTTGAGTTGTAAAATTTGAGCCAAGACATCAGCAGTACCATCCTGTACTTGGTCAAAATTTGTGTGGGCGCTGTAAATACCAATATTGTGGGTAAAGGCCAAGCGCACCATTTCTGTTATGGCCTCACCAGTGCGTAAGGACTTGGGGGGTGTAAAAATCAGAGGATGGTGGGCAAAAATGAGATTAGCATTTAAGGCGATGGCTTCCTGCATCACTGCCAGAGTTGGTGTTAAACAAACCAATACTCGTACTCTTTCTTGTAACACTCCTGGTTCAATCTGCCAGCCACAATTATCCCAGCTTTCACACCAAGCTGGATTTGCCCATGCTTCAAACCAAGTAATTAAATCAGCAATTCTCATCATTAATTTTTGAGTTAAGTTTTTGCTTGCTAATCAGTGTTTTTGTGGTTGAATATCTAATTTTAGTGCTATTTGCTGACGTATTTCTTGGAAAGGTTTATTCCATACAGGTGTAGCATTCCAGTTCCACACTGCTACAGGAATTAGTTGTTTCTGAGCTAGATAAGTTAACAAACGGTATTCATCTTCTGGTTCGCGAGAAAAGGAAAATGGATTGCGGTAGCCTGTATCACACAGTTTATAACAAATGACTTGACCGTGGCTAATACGTTGTATCAATTCCTTTCCTTTAGTAAGTAAATAATCAAAAAAAATTAAGCTAAAAGGCTCTATATTTGCACGATTTTTGGGATCTTTTTGTACCCATCTTGCCCAATCAAATCCATATATAAAGTCGTGGACATAGCGAAAGCGAATTTCTGTGTTAATCCCGAACATCTCTGTTAGGGAAACCATCTTTTCACCAAAAGTCTTTAAAAAAGATACAGCACCTTCATCCGCGACTAAAGCTTGTCTGAGCATACTGCTGACCAGAAAATCAAAATCCCAGAATATGTTTTCTGGAAAATTTTGCAACTGGCTATCAACTATAGATTCCAAAGTTTCCTGAAGAGTTGTAATGATTTGGATGTCGGTGGTTTCTTCAGCAACCATGTTCCCCATTTCTGCAAAACTGGTAATTATTTTTTTTTGGGGATTAAGTGACAAAAGATTAACCGATTGCTGGGCAAGTATTTCATCGAGCGATTGGAAAGTATGAGTCGGTGTTAGTTCTTGCTTCATAGTAATTGAAATAGTCCGCCCAGCTGACATTAAGTGTTACTTTATCTTGAAATAAAGCAATTATTAAAAAAATATAAACAAACTTAATTTTTCATTTACAAACTGATACATACAAATTTACTAGTATGTATATGGTTTATTACTTCTGAAAATTTTTCGCCAAAAAGGCGTTGCAGCAAGCTTTACAACATTCTATCCAAAAGCTAGGCAGTCACAACAGAGTATTTAAACTCGATCGAGCTACTCCTGAAATAAATTCAATTTGAGAAATTGCTATCCAGAAATGTGGACAACTAATTCCCTTGAATGACTGCGCTGGCGGTGTTCCCAAATATAAATTCCCTGCCAAGTTCCCAGCACCAGATGACCGCGATTAATGGGGATATGTTCAGAAGTGTGGGTGAGGGCTGTACGGATGTGTGCTGGCATATCGTCAGCGCCTTCTGCATCGTGGATATATTTAGCTGATTCCGGCACTAGTTTTGCCATAAAATTAGCTAAATCCACAAGAACATCAGGATCGGCGTTTTCTTGGATAACTAAGCTAGCTGAAGTGTGGCGTAAAAACAAAGTGCAAAGACCAGTTTCAACACCAGACTCTGCAACGATCGCTTCTATTTTATTAGTGATATTGTAAAAAGATTTGCCAGTGGTGGTAATTCTTAGTAATTTTTGGTAGTGACTCATTTGAAACAATAGTATTAGTGACAGTAACGGAATCTCAACAAATAAATTATTCTACTTTACGTGGTTGATTGTTGACTGTTAAGTGTTAACAGTCTTCCATAACAATGTTTCTACTACACTGAAAAAGCTATATTTGGTAATTAGTCTAGATATTGTGAGAAAACTTAATAATGCTGTGTTAGTGACAAACAAGATGTTCATCTAAGTGATTAAAACTTGGCGTTCTTCCTTTTGTTTTTCTAGCACTCGACGTACATTTTGGGCGGCTAATTCTAAAGTTTATTTGTCTACTGTTGAACTTTCCATTATTGATTTTAATTTGATTGGAAATAATTAATTACAGCCTGAGCGATCGCTTCATTACCATCCTTAGCAATTGGTTGCAATTGCTTTGGTGCTTGGGGTAACTCACGCAGAAAATCCCAAGTTCCTTGAAAAAACTCAGCAGGGGTAATAATTTGATGTTGGTTGTAATTACTTATGCCTTCTATGAGATAACTTGCTTCAGCAAAGTCTTCACGAATCAGAGTAACAATTGGTACGTGTAATTTTGTGGCTTCAGCAAAAGTACCGTAACCAGGTTTGGAAAACACTCGCCCACAAATGGGCATAAAATCTACAGGGCGGTATTTACGGTCATGAATTTTGACTAAATTTGGTAAATCAGGGGCCGATTGGTCGAAAACAATGAATTGCCAATCTGAAAATTGTTGCAAATTATGATAGGGAATTTGCTGTAAACCCAAGCCACCAAAAGTCAATAAAATGGTTTTTTCAACTGGTGTATTTATTCCCCAAATAGAGCGTAAATCATCCAGAGAATAATGGGGAGAACCGCCTGTTAAGCCAACATCTGTGATATTATTAAAAGCTTGCATTTTTTCGTGGAAAGGAAGACGAAACAAGCGATCGCACTTTGAATACCAATCACTAATCCAGTCTGCCACTGCTATAAATTCGCCCCCCCAATCTCGGTATATCAAATCCCAGCCAAAGTTACTAATCATCCAGCAAGGAATGTTTGCTGCATTGGCAAATCCAGAAGCAAGGAAGGGAATATCTGCCAAAATAAGATTGACGCGATTTTGACGGATAAAATTAACTTCTGAGGCAATTAACGAATTTTGATGCTTTTTAATATCCAGCAACTTTTCTAAAGTCGCTGCTTTATCCATTGTTAAACTATCAGCTTGCACCACACCCAAATCGAATGCACGGGGACGATAAATAAAATCGCCTTCGATGTAGCACTCTAACAACCAACGCGGTGCAGTGGTCACCATAATTAATAATACTTCTGGACACAACTTTTGAATTGTCGCGGCGACAGAAGCCATGCGGGTAGCATGACCAAAGCCGTGGTTAGTGATGGCTAAATACAAAATTGGGCGTTCCATTTTTCAGTTAGGAGTTAGGAGTTAGGAGTTAGGAGTTAGGAGTTAGGAGTTAGGAGTTAGGAGTTAGGAGTTGGGAGGCGGGAGTTGAGAGTTGAGAGGTGGGAGTTGGGAGGCGGGAGTTGAGAGTTGGGAGGTGAGAGTTGGGAGTTAATAATTGGAAGTTACAAATTAATAATTCTTAACTCTTCACTTTTAATTCCTCACTCCTAACTCCTAACTCCTAACTCCTAACTCTCAACTTTTAACTTTCAACTTTTAATTACTTTTACAAAAAATTTGAATTGCTTCAATTAATTGGTCAATTTCTGATTCTAAAGTAAAGTAATGGACGGTGACACGAATACAACTAGGGTCGGCAATTGTGCGAGTTAGTATTTTTTGTGAGTCTAAAAATTGCACTAAATTGAGATGAGCTTGGTGCTGATTATTTGTAAAATGAAAAGAGACTATACCGCTTTCGGGTGGAGAAGTTCGCAGACATTTCACATCTGTTAACGCTGTTAACTTGCGCCAGAGGTACTCACTGTTGTGACAAATTTGTTGGTAACGTTCCTGTGAAGTTCCCCATTGCTGATGAATAGCGATCGCTTCTTGTAAACCCACATACAAAGGATAAGCTACTGTAGAGACTTCATATCGTCGCCCATCTGGTAGCCAATCCACAGGCTGAGATTGACTATCGACAACAATGCCATTCAAGCCAATAAATGTAGGTTTGAGGCTTTCTCGCGCTTCTGGCCGTACATACAAACCCCCTGCACCAGCAGGGCCACATAACCATTTGTGACCAGTAAAAGCATAAAAATCTACTCCCAATTCAGTCAAATTTAAAGGCAATAAACCAGCAGATTGGGCTGCATCTATTAAGAGTGCAGAATGATTATTTCTGCATACTTCACTAATTTTATCCAGAGGTAAAACCTGACCTGTATTCCAAAAAACATGACTTAATATTACTAAGCGGGTATTAGGACGTAAGTGCTGGGTAATGACTTTTACGGGGTCGCCTTCATTTAAAGTCGCCTTGAGAGGACAGGTTGTAACTTCTACAGAAAATCGCCTGCTGATTTCTTGAGCTGTGGCAATTACGCCTGGGTGTTCGCAATCTGAGATTAGTATATGGTCGCCGGGTAGCCATTCTATACCCCACATGGCGATATTACAGCCAACGGTGACATTCTGAGTTAGGGTTATTGTATCAGTGGGGATCTGGAACTCGGAAGCGATCGCAACTCTCGCAGCTTGCACTTGCGGTCTGAGCCAGCGATATACCTCATTACCAAAAGGGCCTATATCCTGAATATGAGCTTGGGTTTGAGCCATCGCATCCATCGCCCCAAGAGGCATTGGCCCTTGTCCTCCATAATTAAAATAAGTCTTATTTGCTAAAGCGGGAAATTGCTCTCGATGATGATGCAATCTGGTTTGTGCAACAGAACTAGTGGCCATATTAATTTTGGATTTTGGATTAGTCATTAGTCATTTGTTAACAGCCAACAGTCAACCGTCAACCGTCAACTCCCATTTCATTATTAATTGTCTGAGTCACCCCCAGAGATTGCTAATTGTTGTTAACTTAAAGAAATGCTGATTAATGCTGAACTCCTACTGCAATACCAACGCTGTAAACGCCGATCTTTTTTAGATATCCACGGTGACAAAGGTCTGCGTGATGCCCCCAATGAACTGCTGGGAAAACTACAACAGGACAAAATTGCTCATCAACTGACTAATTTGGCACAGTTGACTTACCAGCGGCCTAATTATCCATCTGGAAATTGGAAAACGGGAGAAAAGGCAACTTTAGAACTAATGCAAAGAGGAGTTGAGTACATCCACAAAGGAGTGTTGTCAGCAACTTATTCTGAAGCATACACCTTACTGAGTCGTCCAGATTTACTCGTGAAACAGCCAGGACAATCCCATTTTGGAGATTGGATGTATGTGCCTGCTAATATTGAACTCGGTAAGCGTCCCAAACAAGAATATCAGGTTGTGGCTGCGTTTCATGCCCAAGTTTTGGCAACAGTCCAAGGAGTTATACCCGACACAGCTTGGTTGATTTTACGAACTAAAAATACAAATTATGCAGTGGATTTGTTTAAATGGACGCCACAAATGCAGCAAATTCTGGAAGAATTTACTCAAATTTTAGAGTTACCAAATCCGCCAGAAGTATTTATTTCTCGACAGAAGTGTAATCTTTGCCATTGGTATAGTCAATGTTATGCCGTGGCTCAAACTCAGCAACATCTATCACTGTTACCAGGTGTAACACCCATTCGCTACACTCAACTCCAAACCTTAGATATAACTACACTAGAATCTCTCGCTAACACCAGTCCAGCTATTCTGGAAAACTTAGTTGGTTTTGACAGCCAAGTAGCCGGAAAGTTGGTAGTGCAAGCTCAATCTGTACTCCAAAAACGACCATTAATTTTACCGTATCCGCTACCAAAGGAAAATATTACATTCACAGCGCCCATAGAACTTTACTTTGATATTGAGGCACAACCAGACTTAGATTTAAATTATCTTTTGGGTGTTTTGGTAGTAGATAGAGTTGCGAATACAGAAAAATTTTATTCTTTTTTAGCAGATAAACCAGAAGACGAAGAATTAGTTTGGCAGCAATTTTTAAATTTAGTTTGGCAATATCCCCAAGCACCAATTTATCATTTTTGTACCTATGAATTTGATACAGTGCAACGACTGGCCAAGCTTTATAAGACTCCCTACTCCTCCGTGCGCCCTGTACTGAATCGATTTATCGATGTATACGAACAATTAACCCAAAGTGTAGCATTACCTGTAGAAAGCTATGCCCTAAAAGCCATTGCTCGTTGGTTAGGATTTGAATGGCGTAATCCAGAAGCTAGCGGTGCTAAGTGTATTTACTGGTATGACCAATGGTTAGAAACAGGCGATCGCACTTTATTAGAAGGTATCCAAAGCTACAATGAAGATGATTGTCGTGCCACCCGCATAGTTAAAGACTGGCTGGTGAAATTTTTCACAGATGAATATGTTTGGCAACTTGCTTAATTAGCACTCACGCAATGCCGATATTGACAAAATTTGTCTGTGGCTGATACCACTGGACGTAATTTAGGATTGAATTACTAAGTCCTTTTATCAAAACAGAATTCAGGAGTCAGGAGTCAGAATTCAGAATGAATTTTATACGACTGGCGGATGAATAAGTGGGTTTAAGACCCCCACCAAATTGAAAATTTGGTGGTCTTCAATCAATGGCGGGTCGGAATCCCCCACTGATAGGGCAGCTAAGCCGTGTCCGCGTTCGCGTAGCGTCTCGTAGAGAGCGTCTTGATTCTGAATTCTGAATTCTGAATTCTGTATTCTTCTTCAAAGTTTAGTAATGGTTTTCCATGCGGTTAATTAAAAAAGTCTTTGCGTTTCCACGAGTTATTTACTTTTTCATCCCGATTCTAATTATCAGCTTCTTGTTCGCCAACTTATCATCAACAGCTAGTGAAATCAGCAGCATCAAATTTATCGGAGAAGTGACTTTACCGAAAAATTTAATTTTCCAAAAAACCGAAGTTGGAGGTTTGTCTGGAATTACCTATGATGCCAAGAACAATCTTTATTATGCTATTTCTGACGACCGAGGACAAAAAGCGAATACCCGTTTCTACACTTTGAAAATAGATTTAAGCAAGGGTTCGTTACAAAAAAATGGAGTTACTGTTGTTAATGTTACCACTTTATTAAATGAAAATGGTGAAAAATTTCCTTCTGGTGAAACTGATACAGAAGGCATTGCTTTAACTAATAAAGATACTGTATTTATTTCTTCTGAAGGTGATGTTCGTAAATTAATTAATCCCTTTATTAAAGAATTTTCGCTATCTTCTGGTAAAGAAATTACAACACTTCCCATACCAAATAAATTTTTACCAGATAAAAAAGGTCAACAAGGTATCCGCAATAATTTGGCTTTTGAAAGCCTGACTATTACACCTGATAAAAAATATCTATTTACAGCTACGGAAAATGCTTTAATTCAAGATGGTTCAGCAGCTCAACCTAGAATTGGTACTCCTTGTCGAATTTTGCAATATAACTTGCTTAGTAACCAGCCAGAAAAAGAATTTCTCTATCCAACTGAAGCAGTAGCACCGTTTTTCAATTTAACAGGTAAATTTGCTAGTGGATTACCTGATATTTCTGCTCTCGACAACCAAGGAAATTTTTTAAGTTTAGAACGGTCTTTTACAGGTTTAGGATTTGCTGTTTCTTTATTTCAAGTTTCCTTACAAGGTGCTGATGATATTCATAATATTGATAGCCTTTTAGCTGTTAACTCAAAAAATATTCAACCTGTGCAGAAAAAACTGTTGTTAGATTTAAGAACTCTAGATGTAGTCTTAGACAACATTGAAGGTTTAACTCTTGGCCCCAAATTACCTGATGGACAGCACTCATTAATTCTCATCAGCGACAACAATTTTAACTCTCTACAACGCACCCAAATCCTAGCTTTTAAAGTCAAAATTGAAACACCGCTCATCAGATTATTGCGCCGCATCCTACCGAATTTCAATCGTTAACTGTATATTTCAGCAATCATTGTTACTAGTATGGTAATTTTGAATAACTAGTTAAAAATTATACTATTTTAAATTGCGATCGCCACAGATATAGATTGTGTTGAAGGACATAGAAGCCAAAAGCAGTTTCCCTGCGAGCTTTACTGTGTATTCACTGAATATAGCGGCTAAATTAGCTCAATTTAACCGTACTTTCAGTGGAATTTCTCAACCGTATTCCTTAATAAATATGTTACATAATGTATAAGAATTTTTGCAGAGAGGCGATGAATGTTTAAGAAAAGAAATTTTTCTTAGAGTAGTTTTTAAACTGGTATCGCCAAAATACTCTCAAAACTCTGATTTATTTAAGAATAAAAATTAATAATTGACTAAATTTATTCAATTATTTTGCCAACAATATTTTTCATAATTGATTTTTATGACACAAAACAAAATTGAGAATATGGTAGGGCAAAAAATAGAATTAGATAATTACATCGGACAATTATTAAATAATCGGTATTTAATCAGAGATTTGATTGGTAAAGGAGGGATGGGTAGGGTTTACTTAGCAGAAGATACTGCTAAAGGTGGAATGGCGATCGCCATCAAAATTCTATCACTGAGTTTATCCAACCAGCACATGTCTCAAAGGTTTGCCAGAGAAATTTTTATTGGCGCTCAATTGGGTCGTAAAAGTAAACATATTGTTCGGATTTTAAGTTACGGTGTCACCGAGGATAAAATTCCTTTTTATGTAATGGAATACCTCCAAGGTAAAAATCTCAAACAAATTCTTAAAGTTCAGCCTTTAACAATATCGCAGTTTTTAGAAATTTCTACGCAAATTTGTTTGGGTTTACAATGTGCCCACCAAGGTATTAGCCTTAAAGGAGAAATTTATCCCATTGTTCACAGAGATATCAAACCAGAAAATATATTTCTCACCCAAGATGCTAAACACGGAGAAATTGTCAAAATCCTCGATTTTGGGATAGCCAAGTTTTTAACAGAACGGAGTGGCATGACTCTGACAGATTCTTTTATCGGCAGTTTGCCTTATTGTTCTCCAGAACATATGGAAGGACGCAAATTGTTAGATATCCGTTCTGATATTTATAGTTTGGGAGTATTAATGTTTGAAATGTTGACAGGTAAACATCCATTTCAGACAAAAAGTAATTCCTTTGGTAGTTGGTATCAAGCACATCGCTTTCAAATACCGCCTACACTTGAAGAAGTAAATCCCCAAGTAAAAATACCACAGGGACTACAAAAAATCTTAATGAATTGTTTAGCAAAAGAAGTCAGCGAACGTCCCTCTAATATTAATCAAATTTTAGATGAATTAGCAAAGGTAAATAGTCTGCTAGAGGATGCTAGTTCTAGTACTAGAAATAATGTCGAAATTCCATCGGATATGCAATTAGTCCCGGCAACATTTTTATCAGAAAAAGAATGTTTGCAGAAAAATTGGCCTAAAAATAAACCAGTGGCACCAATTGGTTTTCCGCACTTATTACATACTCCTCCCAGACCTATCCCAACCTTTTGGGCGATGTTGCCAAAACAAGAAATTGTCAAATTTTTGGATAAAGTACATGGTACAGAATTTATCACTAAAATGAATGTATACCCAATGTTATTATGGGTAACAGTGCTGTACGATAACCAACCATCTCTTACTAAATGGCTACCTTATTTTTTAGACTTGAAAGATAACAAAGGTCAGAATATAGCACGGAGTTTAGCAGAAGTAGGTTATTATCATCTACTATTTTTCCCCTTAGAAGATCCCAATCGTTGCTCTCATGTTATAACTTTAAGTCTCACAGCTAACCAACGTCAGCAAATTATAGACTCGTTAAACATGAATCAACAATTAAATGAATCAATTTTACCTCAAGAAGCCAAAAACATTTTAAAGATAGAATATGAAAAATTAAAATTAGATATTGTACGCAAGTTAATTGCAGAACAAAAAATTGAAAAAGAAAATTTTAAAAATAGATTAGCTAAATTTTGGGAGATGCTGTTTAAATTTTTGTCTCTTCGTTAAAATATCATTATCAAAATCAAGAAACTTTTTCCCATTAGTTAACAATATTTCTCTTTTGATATTACGAACTTTAAATAGACTAAGGAGCAGAGGTTATTCAAGTGAATAAAAGCCCATTTGCATCTACAAGTAGTAAGGGCTTGCTTGCCAATCGTTATCAACTCAAGCAATTAATTGGCAGCGGTGGCATGGGAGAAGTTTTTTTAGCCAATGATATTTTGTTAGGAGGAACACCAGTTGCTATCAAGTTTTTGACTCAGACTGTTGTTGATAGCAAAATGCAACAAGACTTTGCTCGCGAAGCTTTAATGAGTGCAGCTTTGAGTCAAAAAAGCGTACATATTGTGCGGGCGTATGATTATGGTGTGAGTGAAAAAGGAAAACCATACTATGTCATGGAATATTTACTTGGGAAGAGTTTAAAAGAGTTAATTCCGCTCTCCCTGTCGATGTTTTTAACAATCTCCCGACAAATTTGTTTGGGTTTACAATGTGCCCATCAAGGCATTAATATCGATGGTAAAATTTGCCCGTTAGTTCATAGAGATATCAAACCAGCAAATATATTAGTGATTCCCGATCCAATATTGGGTCATTTAGTTAAAATTTTAGACTTTGGTATAGCTAAATGTTTAAATTATGCATCAACCGCTAGTACAAGTACAGGTTTTAATGGAACTTTGCCCTATTGTTCTCCAGAACAACTAGATGGTGAAAAATTAGATGGTCGTTCTGATATTTATAGCCTGGGTGTCATGATGTTTGAGATGCTCACAGGCAAAAAACCTTGGGAACCAGAAACTGATTTTTTTGGTGCTTGGTATAAAGCACATCACTTTGAACAACCAAAAGCGATCGCAGATGTAAAACCCAATTTAAAATTACCGCAAAAACTCAATAATTTAATCATGGCTTGTCTGGCTAAAAAAGCAAGCGATCGCCCACAAAATATTGATCAAGTTTTACAAATTCTCAACAGCTTAGAACTATCTAATTGTCCTACTTTACCTACAACTTTAGCATCTAGATCCATCCTCAGCCGCCCCTTAGATTCTGGCTTAACAATTTCATTAGAACAAACCTGTCGGCAACTTTCCTGGCCTGAGAACAAACCAATTCAAGAAATTGTTTTTCCCCAGCTTGTAAACACCGGACAAAAATCTCTAGCAGCATTATGGTTAATGTTGCCTCAACAACAAATCAAAAACTATGCCCTTTCTGGGCGATACAATCAATTTATTTTCATAACATCTCCCCACCCAATGTTGTTATGGGTGACTTTACTTTATCATCGGCAACTAGCTCCTAAATGGCTACCCTGCTACCTAGATATGCAAAATCCCCAAAATCGTAAATTACTGAGTTCCCTAGCTGAAAATGAGTGCTACCCGTTGATTTTCTTTACTTTGGAATCACCACATTCCTGCGCTCATATCCTCAGCAGTCGCATCGATTTAACTCAAAGCCAAATGTTAAAAAATTGGGTGGAACAGAGTCAGAGTTTACCATCCACCTCTCAACCCCACTTGAGTAAACAGCTATTAAAGAAACAGTATAAAAAAATGCAATCGAAGATATTGCAGCAGCTAGAGTCGAAGCCTCAAGTTGTGTTATCGGGGTCTATTTAGACTGGGGGATGGGGAGATGG
>NZ_JACKZU010000458.1:0-5874 GCF_014222165.1 Nostoc sp. 2RC | reverse complement strand
ATCCTACAATTATTAGATAAAAATTAATAATAACCATAGACTATAATATATGGATTCTTGAGTCCAAAATGAGCCTACAAATCTGTGTAGTAGTTTGATTGACACCCCAGCTAAAAACAAGCAAAGATATAGTAAAAGTAAAAATTTGTAAACACGGCGGTGCGGGATGTCTTTAGAGCTGATTTCACTAGAAAACATCCAGGAAGTCGCTCATAATTACGGCTATTGGGCAATTTTTTTGGGAATTTTGCTAGAAAATTTAGGCATTCCTGTTCCTGGCGAAACCGTGACCCTAGTGGGCGGATTTTTGGCTGGTAGCGACGAACTAAATTTCTGGCTGGTTCTCGGTGACGCAATTATGGGTGCTGTAATTGGCGGAGTTTGTGGCTACTGGGTGGGTAGACTTAGCGGCTGGGCTTTTTTGGTAAAAGTTGGTAGCATCTTTCGGATTTCGGAAGTGCGATTGCTGAATATTAAAGAGCAATTTAGTCAAAATAGTGCAAAAGCGGTATTTGTTGGACGTTTTTTAGCATTATTGCGAGTTTTTGCTGCACCACTAGCTGGTGTAGCGGAAATGCCCTTCAGAAAATTCTTTGTATACAATTTTTTAGGAGCATTTGCTTGGGCTAGCTTGATGGTGACATTAGCTTTCTTTGCTGGCAAAATTATCTCCCTAGAGCAATTGGTTGCTTGGGTCAGTAAATTCGCCATCGTAGCATTACTGATTCTGGGTGGTTTAATCTTTGTGCCAGTATGGTTGGAGTCTCGTCAAGTTAAGGAACTTGGGAGTGAAAAGTGAAAAGTGAGGAATGAGGAATGAGGAGTTAGGAGTTAGGAGTTAGGAGTAGAGTAAAAAGTTATTTCTTTTAACTTTCTTTCTTGTATTTTGCATTTTTAACTCCTAACTCCCAACTCCCAATTCCTAACTCTTAACTCCTAACTCTTAACTCCAAACTCCAAACTCCCAACTCTTAACTCCAAACTCCTAACTCCCAACTCTTAACTCCTAACTCCTAACTCCCAACTCCCAACTCTTAACTCCTAACTCCTAACTTTTAGTTAACTGCGACCAAATGCGAGTTGGTAGTCCCCAAACGTAGATAAAGCCCTCAGCAGCTTTATGATCGAATTTGTCTTCGGCTCCATAGGTTGCCAAGTCAGGACTGTAGAGGGAATTGTCGCTAGAGCGGCCAACGATGGTGGCATTACCCTTAAACAACTTCACTCGCACGGTTCCTGATACTTGCTCCTGTGTCTTTTGAATAAAAGCGTCCAGTGCGGCTTTGAGTGGACTATACCACAGACCGTTGTAAACTATTTGACTATAGGTTTCTTCAATTCCACGCTTGTAATGGGTGACATCGGCTGTAAGAGTCAAACTTTCCAAATCTCTATGTGCCTGAATTAGGACTAGCATCGCGGGTGATTCGTAGATCTCCCGCGATTTTATGCCTACTAGACGGTTTTCAATCATATCAATCCGCCCAACACCATGATTTCCTGCAAGTTGATTGATTTGTTCAATTAACTCAACTGGCTTTTTGGGGACACCATTGAGGCTGCTGGGAATTCCACGATAGAAACCAATTTCAATGTACTCTGGTTCATTGGGTGTGTTAGCGATCGCTTTGGTCATTTCATAGATTTCTTCTGGCGGCTCGAATGAAGGATCTTCGAGTAAACCAGCTTCAATACTCCGACCAAGCAAATTTTTGTCAATACTGTAGGGAGAAGATTTTTTCACTGGTGAGGGAATACCAAACTTTTCACCATAAGCGATGGTTTCCTCACGACTCATTCCCCATTCTCTAGCGGGTGCGAGGATCTTCAGGTTGGGATTAAGGGCGGTAACAGACACATCAAAGCGGACTTGGTCGTTACCTTTGCCAGTACAACCATGAGCGATGGCGTCAGCACCATATTTTTCGGCTGTTTCTACTAAAACCTTAGCAATTAGCGGACGGGCAAGGGCAGTTCCTAGTGGATAACGATTTTCATAAAGGGCGTTGGCTTGAATTGCTGCAAAGGCGTAATCTTTAACAAAGCTGTCTTTAACATCCGCTACTAAAGATTCACTTGCACCCGATTTCAGAGCTTTTTCTCTGACTGGCTCTAACTCATCTCCCTGACCTAAATCTGCTGCTAGGGTAATTACCTCTTCCACACCCCACTCATGTTTCAGGTAGGGAATGCAAACTGAGGTATCTACTCCGCCAGAATATGCCAGAACAACCTTTTTAGCGCGACCCATTAATTTCTCCAGTTAGGAAAGAAAACAAACAATGAGTCATTATTATATCGAAACAATCCAGGTATACTAGACCTCTTGCACAATTGTTTTTGTGTTACGATTATGGGCTTTTATTTAATTTCAATGGGGTGGGATAAAAAAAATTGAAATCGATGGTAAGGGGTTTCCAAGAAATTAATTCCCACTACTAGTTCACCACGCAAATATTGACAGGTTTAGATTGGAGAAAGGGAAAAGGTAAAAGGGGAAGGGTTTAAAGCCTTTACCCTTTTCCCCTTACCCTTTCCCCCGCCTGTCAAAAAGACTTTGGCAGACTACTACTTGTGGGGTGGACATCTTGTCCGCCCATAACGAAGGGCGGGCGAGACGCCCACCCCACAAGAAGTAGTTGAATATTTTTATTTGGGAGTCCCTAAGCGGATGTTTTTCTGGGGAATTTGGCGACAATTTTCTGAAATTGTAGGCTTTATGTAAGTATCTAAATATATCCTGGCATTTACGTTGAGCTAATAGTGTTGTCTATGGCAGTCATCACCATTCGGGAAAAGCAGCCAACAGCAGAGGGTTTTGCCGCAAGTTTGATTTTTGAGGGTGGCGAATACCCAATCAATATTACTGACCCTTTTACACCGAAAGAAGAAAGGCAACTGGAATGGTATTTTGAGGAATGGCTGACTTACCCGATGTTAAACGGGAAGAAAGCAGAAGCAGCGAAAACGAGTGTTGTTAGTTACGGGGAAAGTTTATTTAACCAGGTTTTTAAGGCTGATATTGATGCTTATAGCCTTTATCGTGAACTGCGGGGAAATCTGAAGCAGGTAAAAATTGAGATAGTAGGTAATAGTCCCGAATTTCACGCGCTGCACTGGGAAGCTTTGCGGGATATGGATTGGCCGCGACCGTTGAGTGTGGATTGCGTAATGATACGCAAGCACCTTGATAAAGCTGCATCAGTGGCGGCGAATATGGCAGAATCCCCGATAATTAACTTGTTGGTGGTCATTGCTCGACCGGATGAGGAGCATGATGTAGGTTATCGTACCATTGCTCGTCCGTTGATTGAGGTGATTCAAAAAAGTCACTTGCCTGTAAATATTGACTTATTGCGTCCGGGTACTTATGAAAGTTTAGAACGGCATTTAGAGGCCAAGGGTGCGGGATATTACCATATCATCCATTTTGATTGTCACGGGGCGTTGATGGGTTATGCAGATATTCAGGAAGAGGTGAAACGCAATCGATATACCTATCAAGCTAGGTGGGGACGGGAAGATATTCAACCTTATGAGGGGGTAAAGGCATTTTTGTTTTTGGATGGGGAAAGTAAGGGAAAAGCCGATCCGGTGGAAGCGGGGGAATTAGCGAATTTGTTGACGGGGAAGGGGATTCCCGTTTGTATTCTCAATGCTTGTCAGTCTGGCAAGCAGGTAAGGGGTAATGGAGAGCAAGGGGGCAGGGAGCAGGGAGCAGGGGAGCAGGGAGAGACGGAGGAGAATGGAAGGGAGACAACAGAGACGAGTTTGGGTAGTCGGTTGATGACTGCGGGAATGCAAATGGTAGTGGCAATGGGGTATTCGGTGACGGTTTCGGCTGCGCGGTTGATGATGGAACAGGTTTATCAAAACTTGTTTGGGGGGAAGGAGATAAGCGAAGCGATTCGGTTGGGGAGAAGGGAGTTATTTAATAATAAGACGCGGAAGGCTTATTTTAATACCGACATTGATTTGGAAGATTGGCTTTTGCCTGTGGTTTATAGTAACCAACAGGTGAATTTGAATTTGCGTAAATTTAGAGATGAGGAAGAAGAAAAGTATTTTGAAAAATTAGGTAATTTATATCAATATACGCCGCCAGAATATGGATTTATCGGGCGAGATTTGGAGATTTTGAAGATTGAGAAGGCTTTGTTTCGTCATAATATTTTGCTGTTGCAGGGAATGGGAGGAACGGGAAAAACTACGCTGTTAAATTATTTGCGTAGTTGGTGGCAGACGACGAACTTTGCACCGGAGATATTTTATTTTGGTTATGATGAACAAGCTTGGACGCTGACACAGATTTTGTTTGACATTGGCAAGCGGGTATATAAAAAGTTTGAGTTTGCGAATTTTCAAGCGATGAATTTAACTGCTCAGATGCAGAAATTACTGGCTAAATTACGGTCAGAATCTCATATTTTGATATTGGATAATTTGGAGTCGGTGACGGGGCAAGCTTTAGCGATTAAAAATACTTTAGCGTCAGCCGAGCAAAAGCAACTGCAAGATTTTTTGACGCGGTTGGTAGGGGGAGACACGCGGGTGATTTTAGGTTCTCGCAGTGATGAAACTTGGTTGCAAGGAGCTTTTAAGCAGAATATTTATCAATTGCGGGGATTGGATGCGGAAGCGAGGACGGAGTTATCTAATAAGATTTTAGAACGGAATGTGGGGGATGAAAAGAAGATAGGTAAGATTCGCGAAGAGGAAGATTTTCAGAAATTGATGAAGGTGTTAGCGGGGTATCCGTTGGCAATGGAAGTTGTGTTAGCGAATTTGAAAAATCTGTCATCCCAGGAAATTTTGGCAAAGTTAGCAGCAGCAGATATTAATTTAGATACGGGAAGTGAAGATAAAACCCAGAGTATTCTCAAATGTGTGGAATATTCTCATAGTAATTTATCAGCGGATGCTCAGAAGTTGTTATTGTGTTTGGCTCCCTTTAGTGGGTTTATTGATAGGAGCGATATTCCTAATTATGCCAAGGAATTACAGAAGATAGAACAGTTTCAGAATGATGATTTTGATAAGTTTGATGAGGCAATTCAAGAAGCGATAAATTGGGGTTTGCTCTCACTTATCAATGAAGATATTCCTCAATTATTACAAATTCAACCTGTTTTTCCCTTCTTTCTCAAAGCAAAATTAGCAGAAAGCGATGCAGCTACCCGTGCAGCCTTACGAGAGGGTTTTAAAAACCACTATATTGGTTTAAGTCGTTCCTACAATCGCTATATGGAATCGAAGGAACCGCAAGAACGGCAGATTGCGATTTTCTTCTGTCGGCTGGAGTATGAAAATTTATATAATGCCTTGCAAATTTGTTTAGAGAAACAAGAAACTATTGATATTTTCTTTTGCTTGTTTCAATACTTTTATATAAATAATGATATTCCAAGTAGTTTGAAACTGTCGGAATTTGTCTGTAACGCACAAGTCGCTTATCCACCAGAAATTAGAACAGGTGAGATAGGTTGGGAAATTTTAATGGCACTCGATCGCCTTGCTATGGGTTATTTACAAACACAAAATTATCCCCAAGCCAAAGAATCCTATCTGCGGGTTATTGAATTATCTCAACAATTCCAAGGCGTAGAAGCGATACAAATCAAGTCTTCCTTAGCTAGCACTTACCACCAGTTGGGAAGGGTTGCCCAAGAGTTGCGCCAATACGACCAGGCACGGGATTATTATCAACAAGCCCTGGAAATCAATATCGAATTTGGCGATCGCCATAGTTGTGCTAGGACTTACCACCAGTTGGGAAGGGTTGCCCAAGAGTTGCGCCAATACGACCAGGCACGGGATTATTATCAACAAGCCCTGGAAATCAATATCGAATTTGGCGATCGCCATAGTTGTGCT
>NZ_JACKZU010000457.1:0-5884 GCF_014222165.1 Nostoc sp. 2RC | reverse complement strand
GTTTGTATCAACCTTAAGTGGACGCTACCACATTTTCATGCTTGGCGGTGAAATTTTTTTCATTGGGACTGCCTTCTACTCTCAAACATTTGCCTTCTATAATCACTGACTATATGCTTGTTACCAATAACTTCCGTATCAAAGGACGGGAGTTGAGTGTCAGCTTAGATAGCAATACTCTGACTGTTTACCGTCATGGGGATAATACTCCCGTGTTACAAACCTGCTACAGCCAGGGAAACTGGTACGAAGAAATACCAACTCAATTAACAAGAAACGAAATTGAGCAGATTGAAAGTCTGCGTTTCTTTACGCAACAAGTATTGATGAATAAACAGCGATCTGCGCTTCTGGAGCAGACGCTCCGCGTAGCTTGCTTCTCCACAGGAGTACGCAGCAGCGCTTCTCTACGAGACGCTGAGTCCTGCGGACACGCTACGCGAACGCGAACGCTATCGCAAAAAGGTATTGAGAAATAAACTACCCACATTGTAGCTTCGGGCTCAGTGCGAACCTCCTTGTGGAAATAGGTGAACGCCCACCACAGGGATCGTAGAAATAATCCACCTAAGAGGTACTGATTGGTTCGATTTTGGGACAAGTAAGTTGGGTGATCATAAAGCGCTAAGGAATAGCGTTCCACCTTTGCTTGCGCGATCGCCTCCCAAGTGTTGGCACATTTGCAAGAACAATATTCGGAAACAGGCTGTATAACAACATCAATCTGAACAAAGAAAATCTGCTTTTATTAGCAGAAAAATACAATTTCGATGGGGATGTACAGCAAATTAAACCCTTAATTGATCGAGCTGGTGGACATCCTTATCTGCTGGGAGAAGCATTTGCCCATTTGTAACTTAACTCTAAATATTACCCTCGAACAGCTACTGCAAAAATCTGCAACAGGTTTTCGGATCTATTATAGTCCTACTCGCAGGGGAAACCGATTGAAAGAGAACCTACTTGTTTTACTTCTCCGTTCATGGTTAAAGTTTGGACAGTATCAAATGGGTCGTAATGTCCTCTTTCCCAGCCTCCATTTTGGAAAATAAAAGATAGATAAACCCATTCCTTATGAGCATCTTGGATGACAAGGTTATCGCCCTCTTGGGGTGTATAGTCAACATCAAAGCAATTTCTGTCATTGAGATTGAGCAAAACCCAATCGTCCGTTAGTCCTTTGCCTATATCCGCCGCAGGAAGTTCGTATAGCCCTTCCATCAGCGGCTCGTCGTCGCTTTTATATCTTTTAAATGTAGATAAATACCATCGATACACCTTGGGAGTCGTTGCTTGCTCCTGTTTGTATCGCCTCGAATTTTTGTTATGCACAATGGGTTTTTCTTTGTCCTTGCAAGTGCATAAAATGAAGCCTTTGTCAAAGTCGCACATAATTAATTGTAGATACTAAGGATTGATGAACCAGTAGACAGGAGATGTTTAAGAGCTAAGAAAATGTATCTCCACACTACCGTTCTCCCCCCTGCACCACTGAAACTACTGCTCTGTCTACTACCATCTGAAAATAACCAATTTTTATAGGCGAGCGACTTAAACATTATCCATATAAAACTATGCGAGCAGAATATGTATAGTAATTTTGAACACATTAAAAGCAATACGAATAAACGGTCGCAATGAAACAATTGATACTTGTATTAGGAGTAGGAATTTTACTTATACCTGTGAAGGTAACTTGCGGTTCTCCTGGTGCAGCCTGCGCTCAACCACCACTTCCTGGAACCAACAGTCAAGTTAGATATTACTACGAATATGAACCACTGGGTGTAATGCTAGTAGAGTTATTGATTCAGAAAAACTTGCCGTTTTATTACTTCAGTGGAACTGAGGATGTGTACTGAGTTAAAAATATGATTAGTTAATCCTAAGCCTTGTTTCGGGGTGGTTATTTTGTATTGGTGGGATTGTATTAAGCGATTTCCCTTTTGGAGATGTTACGCGTTGGCGTTAGCTTCGCTATACTGCGTAAACGCGTAGCGTGTCGCTTGCGACTCAGCCTCTGGGAACGAGAATCGCTTTTGGTAAAAATTTAATCATCAAAATCAATAATCAGTCCAGTAGGTACAATTCTATTGGGATTAATAATTGGACTTTAGGGATAAGTACACCTGTTACCAGGCTAAATTTCCAATTCCTTCATGATTTGCAACCACTTATCTGGTGTCGGCAGGGCTTGTTGGAGAAATTTGCTTGTCAGATTGCTAGCATTAGCTTGATATAGTAGGGTGGCATAGCTAAAACAACGAGCTGGTTTTTTGAACCCATCGTTACCATAAACAGAAATCAATTCCGCCAGCTTTTCCTCTACTTTCAAGATTATTTTGGGAGCAAGGGCAAGTAAATCGTACATCCACTGTTCCTTCTGGGCAATAAAAGCCGATAATTCTGAATTTGCAGAATTTCTAAACTCATCACAAATCGCCTGAATTTTTTCCCACTTATAACTACCCCAGGGTTTAGCCTTCATCACTGGCAACTGCCATTTAACTATCTCTTCTTGCCAATAGTCTTTAGCTGCTTGTACTTGAACAATTTCAAAACTAGGTAAAATTATGGCTGTCAATGTCCCACCATGACAGGCTCCAGTATCAATACCGTAGGTTTTTTGGGGAATTATGAGGGGATTATCTCCAACAACGCGATGACCAAAAATTACTGGCTTAACACCAGTATATAACTGACTCCAAGAAGTATCCCCGTAGCGTTTTCCCAGGTGTTTTTCACCCGCAGTGCAACCAGATAAAACTTCTTCCCTTTGTTCTTCGATGGGTATACCATCTTCCACCGCAGCATGAACTAAAATTGCTTGGTCAGTTTCGTGATAGTAAGGTAGATGACTAATCCATTCTAAAAATTCGTCATAGCTGTCGCTAAATTGTAATTTGACAATTTCCTGGGAGTAGGAAAGAGTTTGCCTGAGATGTTTGCGTTCGTGATTACCCATCAAGACGATGGTATTAGGACGATTTTTGAGAAAATCATACACCTTGACTGAATCAGCCCCCCGATCGACAATATCCCCCAAGGAGACTAAACAATCTTCTTCTGTAATTTCTACTTTGGCTAATAGTTGAAGCAGTTCTGCATAGCAACCATGAATATCGCCAACTACAATTGTTCGCATAACTCCAGTTCAATCGAATAAATTTAGTGTAGCATATATACTACAAAAGTAGTATGCAGGCAAAAGTTGTGAAGATATGGAAAGCCAGCAGATGAGAAGTAAAAGGGTTGTTAATTTTATCAGTGGACACCTTGATATAACTCAAGCAGAATTTGAGATCCATTACCGTCCTTTGAGCGATCGCGCGATCGCTCAAAACGAATGTTTTGTTGTTGGAGATGCGAGGGGGGCGGACACCCTAGCGCAACAATATCTTTGGGGGCGGACAGAGGCAGTAATTGTTTATCATATGTTTACCAGTCCTCGCAACAATCCAGGATTTTCAACCCGTGGTGGATTTCAAAGTGATGTAGAGCGAGATACACAAATGACGTTGGATTCTGATCGAGATATAGCTTGGGTAAGACCTGGAAGAGAGCAATCGGGTACACAAGCAAACTGCGATCGACGAGGTTTACTAATATAGTTTGACGTAAAGAAGCATACCATCATTAAAATACTGAAAATCTTAATAATAATGGCTTTTAGCAACTGTCAACTGCCTGCTTATCAAAATTAATAATCAGTTCAGTAAGTACAATTAATGATGTGATTTTCGCCTGTGGAATAAATAGTTAGGTAAAAATGCAGTATATCTCTTCGGCAATTTATTTTTTTATTCTGGTAATGATGGTAATAACGCCATTTGCCATACCTTTTCTGTTAAGGCGGAAGGGTTATATAACTAGTTTGCTATTAAGCAGTTTTCTATCTTTGATGACGTGCGTACTTCTAGTTACTTTGTTGGCATATTTACCAGATTTATATGCCCAGATGCGGCTTGATTATCTGGGTTTTGATTTTAATGGCTGGTCAGACGAAGACCGACTCAGAAATATTGCTCCAAAATTCAGAGACGAAGCAATAAAACTTTATCGATCGACTATGGGCATTGGGTGGACTCTGAAAGCTATTACTGGGGCAGTTTTGCTCATTCCTTATCAAATTGTTGCTTCTGGCTTAGTTTTCATAGTGAGTAAGTCGAAAAAATATGGCAGTTAGCACCTAACCACAGTTTACAGTGGACGCAAAGGCGGTGGCTGTTATGCCAATAATTTTAGTAAATGTAAGAAAATGTATCATCGAAATTTCAAACTTCTGGTTTTTCTGACTACCCCATTTCTGGGTATCGGAATTATATTTTTACCAACTATTCCAACTTTGGAGGGTGCTAAATTTCTATTCTCTATAACTATATTGTTACTAAGTTTTATTTTTGGTTTTTTATTATTTAAAAATCCTCAATATTTACCATTTAGAAAAAAGCGAACTTTTATTTTTCTATATTTATTATTATCGAGTGTGCTATTTTTGTTGGTCTCATTTATCGTTTTGATATCGTCTGCTTTTGATGCTACAAACATTTGCTTTTGATGCTACAAACATTGAAACTGTGACATCTAAAGAATATCCTACAACGGTATATTTATACAACTATACATGTTCTCCACCAGATACTTCTACAGGATGTGACACATACCACGGGGAATTAAAATTTAGACTTGGTTTTACTCCTTTTGTAATTACAAAGTTTAATTGTGATTGTCTTTTTGGGTCACCAGATCGCGTTGGTGAGTGGGTAACGATTCCCTTGGAAGCAAACCGAAATCCAACAGCATCTGCGATTAAAATTAACTTAAAAACTGGCGAATTTCTTCCAAAATGAACTGCAAAACTTTAATTTACGATCCGAGTAAGCAAGAGGCAATTACTTTAAATTTTGATAAAAAGCGTTATAAATTGGTAAGTTTGGATGTTTCAGATACACCCCAGATGTTGTCAGAGTCTTCTTTGGAAGGATATACACAATTCAGCTTGCTTACCATCATCTGTAGCACTTCGTGAACAAACTTTATCTATCAGCAACACAAAGTTAGGACAGCACTATCCCTTGGAATCAATGAAAAAACTTATTCAAATCTCAATTATTATAATTCTATCACTAGGTTTGACATATCATTTATTACGTATTGCTTTTCCAATAACCTATATAGTTGACTGTACCCAAGCTAATAAAATCACGAAAATATCCGATAATTTTATCAGTGCGATTGGTGACCCATCACCAAAAGAAGCAGAAATTATAGCACAAAGGTATATCACGAAAGCCTTTTGTTTAAATGATTTAAAGGGTGATTTTAGCTTCAGCCCTAAACCATATTTCTTTAATGTATCAAACTTAAGTTCTAAGTATCAAATTATTGGTTATAGTGGTGCTGGTTTTCGTAGTCCAGGCAATTTACAAGTAAAATTTGACAACGGGACTCTCCTAAATTTTTGCTTTAGCAAGATGGTAATTAACTGCAACCAAGCTCAAGAATGCGATTGTCCTCATGATTTTAACTGGGAACCCAAACCAAAGTGATTTTAATAGTAACTCATGAGAGATATCACAAAAATCTAATGTTTACTAAAAATGAAATTTTTAAATATGGATGACTTGCTCCATGAAAATATTTAGCAAAATAGCAATATATATAACCTTATTGATTGGTGTCGCAATTCTAATTATCAGTATTTACCCTGGTGCATTAAATAGTTTCTTTTTTCCAGTTATGCTGGTGTCAATTGTTTGTGTACCATTTGCAGTATTGGCAATTCTCTTCTGGGGATTGAGAACTTTAGAGCTGATTCGTAAAGAAAATATAAAGAAAACAGAGCCTCATTTTACTTAAGCTCTAGGCTAAATCAATCACATTT